>JACRCO010000050.1 GCA_016218975.1 Deltaproteobacteria bacterium | reverse complement strand
GGTGTGGTATGCCGCGAATCACCCGGAGCTGAACCTGTCCCATCTCGAGATCCGCATGCGGCAGAGCGGGCACTGGAAGGGAAATGCCCCCCTTTCGACCGATGCGTTCCAATCGGCGCTTGGCGAAGCCATCGACGCACTGGATGTGGAAAAGGCGCGCCGGGAAGTGTCCCCTTTCGTCAAGGACCAGGCTGCCTTGAACCTCTGGTCCCGGGAGTTCTTCCGCGACGTGGCGGGAAGGATCCGCGTCGTCGAAAGCGGTTGACCGGGAAATCGAGCGAACCGGGATTGAACTGCCTCTTTGAGCAACGATTCTCCTGTGTGAGCCGACCTGCACACTTGAGGTCGCAATTTGCGACCTTAAAGACCTTACCCGCTCGCCCGGTTCAGCAGCTCGATATCCGAAGGGTCCAGCTTGAGCTCCAGCGCTTTCATGAGCTCGTTCAACTGGTCCACGCTCCTTGCGCTCCCACCATAACAGCTTGCCGCGAAGCTTACCGGCTCGAGCAGCAGGGGAGATCGCCACCGGGTGCGGTAAATAATGATATCGCTTTGAAAACGCTTGGTTTAGAGGCATAGACCGGTTAAGATGGCCTCGTGAGGCGCGGTGATGAAATGGCGAAAGCGACTGACCGCGGAAATAGGGAAAAAGAGAAAGTCCTCGGATTGATCCGAGTGGCCGTCGAACGGCTCAGGAAGAGCGGCATCCGGGTCGATCGAGCGATTTTGTATGGGTCCTTCGCCCGCGGCCGCATGACCGAATGGAGCGACATCGATGTCGCGATCATATCGCCGGATTACCGTCCCACCGATCTTAAGCAGAGGGTAAAGATCGGCCTCATCTGCCAGGACGTCGACATCCGGATGGAGTCCGTCGTCTACCGTCCGAAAGACTTCCGTGAAGGGGAGCCGCTTGCCCGGGAAATCGAGCGCACCGGGATTGAACTGCATCTTTGAGCAACGATTCTCCTGACTCCATTCCGACCGGATTTCGAACCAGCTTGCCGACCTTCCACAGAGCCTCGATAACGGCCTGGGGATTTTCCGCCGCGACGCTCCCCGACGATCCTCACGGACCTTCCCCCGGATTCGAAGATCCTGCGGGAGGAAATTTTCGGGGCGGTGCTCGCCGTCATCCGCGCCCGGAATATCGAGGAGGCTACCTCCTCCAGTTCATGGAACCGCGAGTCATCACGGAAAACACGATGCGACGGGGGTTTTCGCCGGAGGTACTGCTGTGACCGATATGCGACGGCTTAATTATTTACAGTAGCTCTTCCACTCTTGTTCGAACTCGCAGGCATTAAAAATGGTCTTATCCCAATATCGGATGTCAACCTTGTTCAACGTGCAGCTAAAATCTTCCATTAGCTTGTTGCCGGTTTCGCGTTCACAGAGGACAACTGAATAATCAACGTCGATGGCATGTGCCCTTGTTTTGTAGTTCTCTTTGATGTTTTCTACTTTCCCTTTATCTGGGTACACCTTTTCCAAGACCGCGAAGAACTCCTTTTCATCGAACTCCGGAGGAACGGTTTTCCCATCCTTGCCGTAATAGGCAATGATCTTCTTGGACATATCCGAAAGGGTGATTTCCAGGGCGGAGTATTCCCTAATTTTATCTTCCTCCGTCTTGGCGAATACGTTGCTGAAGGAACAACCCCAAAGGATGATGAAGACGAGAAACGGGGCGAATTTCCTCATTGTGCTTCTCCTTTCAAATTCCAGAAGTAGATCTGGTCCTCGTCCACGCCCGTGTCCAAGTTCCAATTCCGTACAGTTGAGGTGAAAATGTTCATGTCCTGATGGCCCCGCAAAAACTCACGCGGCCTTGGCCGTCTGGAACTGCGCGGGGACCGGGCCAAACGAAAGATAGTTGATAACTGAGCGAACCCAGAGCATGAATTCACCGTGAACAGACACGATTCCATCGAGAACGCGGGAAAATCCCCCGTTGGGAGCGGTTCGTCCCCCGTTTCCCGGCCTCCGGACAGCCGCCGCCCGCAGGAGGTTGAGCCCCAGCACCTTGAGCACCACGGCAAACCGCACGGCGGGCATGCCTCGAACACGAAGGTGCTTGACCCCGGTCAGGCGATCCAGGGCAGAAAAGGTCGCCTCTATGCCAGCACGGAAACGATACCGATCCCGGAATTGGGATGTCCTCTCCCGGGCGCGACGCCTTGCCATCTTCACCTGCTTCCGATCATAGGAGAACCCGTATCCCTTGCGCACCGACTTGACCGGACATTCTTTCCGTCGCGGACATCCCAGACAATGTTCAACGGAGAAGACCACGTCCCGATGATTCCCGCGGGCAACGTCTTCAATCGGGGCGTGTCCTATCGTGCAGTTAGCGATCCCGCCTTCTTCCGTAAACGTGAACTCCGACAGATACGCCGACTTGCTCTTCTTCTCTCCGCCCGGCACCGGGGCCACAACTTCCGTTCCCATCGCAGCGGCCGCGGTCACGTTCTTCTCGCTGCCGTAGAGGGAGTCCGCCAGAACCTCCGTCGGACCAAGGCCGCGTTCCTTGGCGTCTTCAATTGCGGGGATCAGCGCGTGGGCGTCACTTACGTGCGCCGGTTCGACGGAAACGTGCGTGATCAGGGAAAGCCCCGGTTCCTTCTCACCGTCTGCACCGGCAGCGGGGATGTACGTCTCCATCACCTGCGCCTGATACCCTTGCCCCTTGTGCCCGCAGTAGCCGGCATCCGGGTCGGACGGGTTCTGGAGCGAGTCGGAAGCAACCTCGCCGGGCGGCTTGATGGTCATCGTTCCCCCGCTCTCCGTCGACTCCACCGTGCACTGGTCGGAGAGGACCCGGCTCATAATCCGGTAGCTGCTCATCGCCGCCACTTTTTCGTCCCCCGCGAATCGGCGGACCAGATCGAACAGGTCGAAGGCAACCTTTTCCAAGGTCTTCTCCGACTCGGAGGGCTTGGGCATCGAGAAGACGCCCTGTCCCTTGCGAGTGAGATACCGTTCGGAGAAAGACCCGTCAAGCGACTCGAACAAACCCCGGTGATGGCGCTTGAGGTTGATGAGAAACGCCCGGATCGCCCGCACGAAGATCCCGATCCGCCCCAGGTGTCGCATGTTCGACTGCGCATTCCGATGATTTCGGCCACTTGAACCGAGACGAAGTCGGCCATCGTTCCGAGAGGATTCCGGCCACCCACGGAGCGTCAGCGACGCCGGGGATTACTGTTTCTCACAGTGGCCGATTTCCGTCAACCTTT
>JACRCO010000049.1 GCA_016218975.1 Deltaproteobacteria bacterium | reverse complement strand
CCGGCCGGGAAACGGGAAAAAGGGGAGGTGGCGTGAAGCCGATCCTCGTCGTGGACGACGACCCCCAGATGCGCTCCGCGCTGAAAGAAGCGATCCAGAGGATCGGATTCGGCGCCGACGCCTGCGAAAACGGACAGGAAGCGATCGGCCGGATTTCCCGCTCCGGCTATTCCCTCGTCGTGACCGACATGAAAATGCCGGGAATGGACGGCCTTTCTCTCCTGCGGGAGATCCGCCGCCGCTCCGCGAGCCAGCCGGTCCTCGTCATCACGGGATACGGGACGGTGGAGAACGCCGTCGAGACGATGCGGGAAGGCGCGACGGACTACCTGCTGAAACCCTTTTCTTTCGACGCGCTGAAAAAAGCGGTCCTCTCGGTGATGGCCCGCGCCTCCCACGAGCGGGAGATGCACACCGCCGACCCGGGAATGCGCAAGGTGCTGGCGGTGGCGGGCAATATTGCGGCAAGCGACATCACGGTCCTTATCCATGGTGAGAGCGGCACGGGAAAGGAGCTCCTTGCGCGGTACATCCACCATACCGGCCGGCGTGCGGAACGTCCGTTCGTCGCCGTCAATTGCGCCGCCATCCCCGAGACGCTGATGGAGTCCGAGCTGTTCGGGCACGAGAAAGGGGCGTTCACGGGCGCCGCCGAGAGGAAAAAGGGGAAGATAGAGCAGGCGAACGGAGGCACGATACTTCTCGACGAGATAGGGGAGATGCCGATCCTCCTCCAGGCGAAACTTCTGCGTGTTCTCCAGGAGAAGGAAGTCGACCGGGTGGGGGGGAAGGAACCTGTGCCCGTAGACGTGCGTGTGATAGCCACCACGAACCGGGACCTTCAGAGGGAGTGCCGGGAAGGGCGATTCCGCGAGGACCTCTACTACCGGCTCAACGTGTTTCCCGTCAAGCTGCCCCCGCTGAGGGAGCGTCCGGACGACATCCCTCTTCTCGCGGCGCACTTCGCGGAAAAATTTTCCGCCGCCGAGGCGAAGAAGATAGTCGGATTCACGGAGGAGGGCCTGGCGGTGCTAAGGAGCCGTCCCTGGCGGGGGAACATCAGGGAACTCCAGAACGTTATCCGCAGGGCGGTACTCATCTGCTCCGGTGACCGGATCGGCGTGAACGCGCTCATGTTCGACGAACCGGAGGAAACCGGCGGATTCAACGGGCGAATCCGGGACATGGAAAAGGAGATGATCCTGCGCACATTGAAGGAAGTCGACGGCAACAAGGCCCGCGCCGCCGAACTCCTCGGAGTGACGGTCCGGACGATCAGGAACAAGCTGAACGAGTACGGGCACTGAGCCCGGAATCCATGGCACGTTTGTTGTAGAGAAAGGGATTTCCATGGGCGATATATTCAAAACCCTCGAGCGTCAGATCCGCGCGGCCGGAATACGCCACGGCGTGATCGCCTCCAACATAGCTAACGTCGACACGCCTGGTTACAAGGCGAAGGACGTAAAGTTCGACGAAACGCTCGAAAAGGCGACGATCGAACTGCGAAAGACCGCACCGGGCCATATCGGCGAGTCCGGGAGAGCGGAAGGCGGGAGGGTCGATGTGGAATCGAGACCGTCCTGGGGGGACGGAAACAACGTGGAGCTCGATGTGGAAGTCGCGAAGATGACGGAAAACGCGATCTTTTTCCAGACCGCCGTGACTCTTCTTTCCACGAATATCCGGATGTTCAAGACGGCGTTGAGGAGGTAAGGATGAACTCGTTCGATGTGCTGAAGATCAGCGGCTCCGCGCTCGAGGCGCAGCGGCGGCGGATGAACGTCATCGCCTCGAACCTTGCGAACGCGGAATCGACGCGGACGGAGGAGGGCGGCCCCTACAAGCGGCAGGACGTCGTCTTCGCTTCCGAGAGCGTGGGATCGGATCCGTTGGAATTGAAGGGCGTCAAAGTCGCCGACGTCGTCCCCGACGGAAAACCGCCGAAGACGATCTACGAACCAGGCCACCCCGACGCGGACAAGGAAGGGTTCGTGGCCATGCCTAACATTAACCCGATCGAGGAAATGGCCAACATGATGATGGCTTTCCGGGCCTACGAAGCATCCGTGGCCACATTCAATACCGCGAAATCGATGATGCTCAAGACGCTCGAGCTCGGGAGGGCGTAATGACGGACATGAAAATCACCGGAATCGGCGGCGTCGGAATTTCCGCTTCCGTCAAGAACCCCGTCAAAGGGACCGCAGGGTTCGACGATATCCTGAAGGACGCGGTCGGCAAGATTTCCCAGGTGCAGAAGGATGCGGAAACGGCTGTCCGCGAGCTTTCGACGGGGGGAGACGTGACGAGCGCCATCATCGCGATGGAGAGGGCGGACATGACGTTCCAGTTGATGGTCGAGGCGCGCAACCGGCTGCTTTCGGCTTACGAAGAAATCATGAGAATGCAGATTTAGTACGGAGTAGGGGAAAACGATGGCGAACATGCCAAACGTGCTCGACGCCGTAAAGGCGTGGCCCGTCCGCAAGAAAGCGACGGCGTTCGCCGTCAGCGTGGCCTCCATTGCCCTGATTTTCTTCGCGTTCACGTGGTCACAGAAGGAGGAGTACCACGTCCTCTATACGAACCTGTCGGAATCGGACGCCGGCCAGATCGCGCAGAAGCTCAAGGACTTGAAGGTGCCCTACCGCGTCGATGCGGGGGGGATCCTCGTCCCGGAAAACCGGGTGCACGAGGCGCGCCTCCAGCTCGCGTCCCAGGGGCTTCCGCAAGGCGGGGGAGTAGGCTTCGAGATCTTCGACAAGACGAGCCTGGGCACGACGGAATTCGTGCAGAAGCTCAACTACAAGAGGGCCCTGCAGGGCGAACTGGCCCGGACGATCATGTCGCTGGGACCGGTGGAGCAATGCAGGGTCCATCTTGCGATGCCGGAGAAGACCCTGTTCGCGCGCGAGGGGGAGCACGAACGGCCGACCGCCTCAGTGCTCGTGAAGCTTCGTGCGGGAAGGACCCTGTCTCCCACACAGGTCGACGGCATCATTCACCTCGTCGCAAGCAGCGTGGAAGGGCTCAACTCGCGGGAGATCTCTGTGGTCGACGGGAAGGGAAACGTCCTTTCCAGGGCCGGTAGCGAAGTGGCCGGCCTGACCGAGAGCCAGCTGGACTACCAGGGAAGTTACGCGAAGGAGCTCGAGGCCCGAATCGCGGGGATCCTCGAGCCTGTCGTCGGGAAGGGAAAGGTCCGCGCGAAGGTGGCGGCGGTGATCGACTTCACCCGCAGCGAGACGACCGAGGAGAAGTTCGATCCGGAGAGCCAGGTCGTCCGAAGTGAACAGAACCATACGGAGAAATCGACGACCGTCGGTGCGAGCGGCGTTCCGGGCACCTCGTCGAATCTCCCCGGGAAAACGGCGTCGGCGGGGACGCCTTCGCAGGGACAGGCCGAAAAGCAGAACCACACCGTGAACTACGAGATCACGAAGATCACGAGCCGGACCGTGAGCGCCCCGGGCCTTGTTAAAAAGGTTACGGCGGCCGTTCTTGTTGACGGCACGTACGTTTCGCAGCAAGGCTCCAAGGATATGAAGTACGTCGCCCGCAGCGAAGAAGAGATCCGGCGCTACGAAGAGCTCGTGAAGGAAGCGATCGGCTTCACGGAAACGCGGGGGGACCAGGTCAAGATAGTCAACATGCCGTTCGAGGTCGCCCGCGAGGAGGAGATTCCGCCGGTGAAGACCAGCTACATCGCGATGGCGGCCCCGGCTGCAAGGTACGCCCTGCCGGTCCTTGCGATCGTCCTGCTGGCCCTCTTCGTGCTGAGGCCTCTCGCGAAGTCGCTGACGATCCCTGGCCCGGCGCTTCCCGCCGCCCGCGGCGGGCTCCCCGCGCCGGTCGGCGAGGCCGAGCCGGGGATGGCGGCGCCGAAGGAGCTGCCGGCCAGGGAGCAGGTCATCAACTGGGCGAAGAAAAATCCGCAGGACACGGCGAACATCATCAAGGGGTGGATGCGATAAATGGCAGGCGCGCTCTCGGGATACGAAAAGTCGGCGATCCTCTTAAGCCTCGTCGGGGAGGAAACCGCCGCGGAGGTGCTCAAGAACCTCGACATGAAGGAAGTCGGCAAGATCACGACCCATATGAGCCGGCTCAAGACGATCAAGAAGGAGACGCTCGATACGGTCCTGAAGGAGGTCACGGGGATCATTTCCCGCGATGACTTCCACATCATGGCCGGCGACGAATACATAAAGAAGATCCTGTCCAAGGGTTTGGGAGAGGACAACGCCACCAAGGTCCTGGAGCGGGCTTTGAAGGACGCTCCCCTCGATTCGTTGCGGTGGGTCGACCCGTGGACGCTGGCGAACTTTTTGATGACCGAGCACCCTCAGACGATCGCATTCATCCTGTGCCTCCTCGAGCCGATCCGCGCTGCGGAAATCCTGTCCCACTTCGGGGAGGAGCTG
>JACRCO010000048.1 GCA_016218975.1 Deltaproteobacteria bacterium | reverse complement strand
TCGTCACTTGCTGTCGGGCTTCACGCCTTCCTTGCGAAGCTCCCGGTCCGCGTCTTTCCTGATCTGCCGGTGCTTGTCGACGGCTTCTCCGCGGATCTCCGCCTTGCAGGTATCGCAGATGGTGTCGGTCATCTCCTTTTCCTTACCGCAGATCATGCAGCGCCTCTTCTCCACCGCCATGCCGGCCTCCTCGAAAGCATTTCCGGGGTTCTTTTCTTATCATACCTCCAACCTGATCGCCCGAAACGCGAAGGGTATTTCGACATCATAAAAGCGCCTGGACATCAGCCTCCATGGAAAAACGAAAAACCATGAGCGCCCGCATATCCCGATCGGTGAGACGGATACCCGACAAGAAGCGAAACGGTCTTGTCCTGGTGCTTACGGGGGACGGCAAAGGCAAGACCACTTCCTGCCTGGGAATGGCGGTGCGGGCGGTCGGTTACGGCATGCGCATCGTAATGATCCAGTTCATAAAAGGCTCGCTCCACTACGGAGAGCTCGACGGGGCGAAGCGGTTGGCTCCGGAATTCGAGCTGGTCCCGATGGGAAAGGGGTTCGTAGGCATCATGGGGGACACCCTGGACTTCTCCGAGCATGCCGCCGCCGCCGGGAAGGCGCTTGCCGCCGCCCGCGAGAAAATGCTGTCAGGAAAGTACGACATCGTTATCCTGGACGAGGTCAACGTTGCGTTGCACCTTCGGCTGATTCCGCTCGAAGACGTGCTCTCGCTCATCCGTGAGAAACCGGATACGGTCCACCTGATCCTTTCCGGACGGAACGCCCACGAGGAAGTGATGCGGGCGGCCCACCTCGTAACCGAGATGCGCAATGTAAAGCATCCATACGACGTCGGAATCGAGGCGGAAAAAGGGATCGACTATTAACCCGTTAACCGGCCTTGCGCCCCTGTTCCGTGATCCGTTCGGAAAGAGCCGATCCGTACAATAGCCCGAAATAGTCTTCCGTGTTCCGGATATAAAGCTTTACGCCGCCGGCCATGTTCTCCCCGGCCAGTTGCCCCTGCTTCAAGGCGCTGCGCCAGCCGAAGTTGATGCGGCTCTCCCTGCGGTTGATGTCGAACACCTCCGCGCAGTCACCCGCGGCGAAAATGTTGGAGACGCTTGTCCGGAGATATTCGTCGACGAGGACGCCCGTTCCGACCTTCACGCCGTTCCCCTCCAGGAAACCCACGGCCGGAAGCCGCTCCGTTGCCACCACGATCATCTGGCATCGGATCGTCTCGCCCCCCGTCGTCACGACGGAGTAGGTACCGCCGTCAAGGTCGAAGGCGTCCGCGATATCGGTCCCTTCCAGGATTCGTACGCCGTTATCCCTCAGGCGCCCGGTGGCGATCGCTTCCATTTCCCCGGAGATGGGGTTCCCGAACCGGGGGAGGCCCGGGTTCACCCAGGCCACCTGCTGGCCCAGTTTCCGAAGGACACGCGATGCCTCGATTCCGAGGTAGCCCGGACCGTAGACAACGGACGCTTCCGAGCGCATCGCGCGGGTTCTGACTCGTATCGCATCCGCCAGGGTGTTCAGCAGGAAATACGACCCCGGGTTTCCCATCAGCGAAAGGGGGACGATGGGCTTCCCGCCGGTGGCGACGAGGAGGAAATTGTACGTTTCCTCAGTGCCGTCGGAGAAGGCCACCCGGTTCCTGGCGGCGTCCACCCGCCGCGCACGCTTTCCTTGCCGGACCGCGATCCTTTCCGCGGCGAGCGCAGCGCCCTGGGGGTCGGCGATGGAGTCGGGCTCCCGCTCTCCGGAAACGACATCCGGAATCTGAGGCCTTATGTAGGGGTAGGAGAGTTCTTCCGTGGCGATGACTATTTCCGCATCCGGATCCATGTTCCGGGCCGCCCTGGCGGCGGCGATCCCGGCCGGACCGCTTCCGAGTATCAGGTAGCGCATGGAAAATCCTCCAACGGGATGAATTTTTTTGCGCCGAGCCACATCTTACCGACAGGAGGTTGGATATGAAAATCGAGATCCTGGTTTCGGATGATCGGAAAACCTATTCGATAGCGGTGGACGGAGGCCCTCCCGCGTTGGTGGAAAACTTCGTCCTTCTTACCAAGGAGGGCGAAAAGACCCGAAACGTCGTATTCGGAAGCGCCGAGAACGTGGGAAGGCTGCTGTACGGCTTCTACGTCAACTGCTGGCGGCTGGACGCGCGCGGGATGCGTGACGCTCTGGAACTGGTCGCGGGCGACATCGTCGACGTTCGCGAGAAGCGGAACGATGCGTCGCAGCAAACGATACGCCGGATAATGTAGGCCCGCGGCGCGGTACGGGGGCTGCCGTCAGGCCAGCGGCCCCTGGTGGCGGATGTCTTTTCCCTTGACCATGAAGATCACGTCTTCGCAGATGTTGGTCGCGTGGTCGGCGATGCGCTCGACATGCCGGGAAACCAGGATGAGGTTCAACGCCCGCGAGATTGTGCCCGGATCGGCCATCATGTAGGTCAACAACTCCCTGAATACCTGGTCCTTCAACTGGTCGACCAGGTCGTCCTTCCGTATGGTGGCGTAAGCCAGTTCGTCGTTCCCGTTTACGAAGGCGTCGAGCGCGTCCCGCAGCATTTCCTTGGCGATCTCCGCCATTCGCGGAATGTCGATCAGCGGCTTGACGGGCGGTACGGTGAGGAGAAACTCCGCCTGCTCGGTGATGTTGATCGCCTGGTCGCCGATCCGCTCCATGTCCGTGTTGATCTTCATGGCGGCGGTGATGAACCTTAAGTCCGCGGCGGTGGGCTGCCGCAGCGCGATCATCTCCAGGCATATCTCGTCGACGTCGATATGGAGCTGGTTTACCTGGGTCTCCATCACCCTGACCTCGGCGAACATTTCGGCTTTCCGCTCCACCAGCGCCTGGATGGCCCGGTGGGTCATCTGCTCGACCAGCCCCCCCATCCGGAGAACCGTTTCCCGCAGGATTCCCAGCTCTTCCCTGTAATGCTTTTTCATGTCCGCTCCCCGTCTACCATATTATCCGAATTATCCGAACCTGCCGGTGATGTATTCCTCCGTCCGCTTGTCGGCCGGGTTCGTGAAGATCTTTGCCGCCTTGTCCATCTCGATCAGGTCTCCCAGCAGGAAAAAGGCGACGAAGTCGGAAATCCTCGCCGCCTGTTGCATGTTGTGCGTGACGACCACGATCGTGTACTTGTCGCTCAAGTCCTCGATAAGCTCTTCGATCTTCGCTGTGGATACCGGGTCCAGCGCCGAGCAGGGTTCGTCCATCAGCAGGACCTCCGGCTCCACGGCCAGGGCCCGCGCAATGCATAGGCGCTGCTGCTGCCCCCCGGAGAGGCTTGCCCCCTGCCGGTCCAGGTGGTCCTTCAGTTCGTCCCAGAGCGCCGCCATCCGCAGCGATTTCTCCACCACCTCCGCCATTTCGGCGCGGGACCGCTTCTTCCCGTTGAATTTCAGCCCAACGGCCACGTTTTCGAACGCGGTCATCCGGGGGAAGGGGTTCGGCTGCTGGAAGACCATTCCGACCTTCCGGCGCAGAAGGACCGGGTCGATCTTCTCCGAGTAGATGTTCCGCCCGTCGAAGAAGACCTCTCCCGATACGCGGAAGCCGGGAGTGAGGTCGTGCATACGGTTCAGGCAGCGGATGAAGGTGCTCTTTCCGCATCCGGAAGGTCCCATCACCGAGGTGACGGAGTTCCGCTGGATATCCATTGAAATATTCTTCAGCACCTGGTTATCGCCGAACCAGGCGTTGAGATCCTTGACCTGCAGGGCGTTTTCCATATCGATCGTTTCCTCCTACTTCTTCACCCTCGTGAAGTAGCGCGCTCCTATACTGATGAGAAGGACCATTCCTATGAGGACGACGGCTCCTGCCCACGCCTTGTCGTGCCAGTCGTCGTACGGCGAGATCGCGTAATTGAATACCTGCAACGGGACGGCCGCGATCGGCTGGTCCAGCCCCGATTGCCAGAACTGGTTTCCCAGCGCAGTGAACAGGAGAGGGGCGGTCTCCCCGACTATCCTCGCCATCGCCAGCAGTATCCCGGTGACGATTCCGGCAGTGGCGGTCCGCACCGTGATGAAGAGCGTCGTCTTCCACCGTTCGATCCCCAGCGCCAGCGCCGCCTCCCTTACCGACTGCGGGACCGTGCGCAGCATCTCCTCGGTCGTTCGGACTACGACGGGGATGAAGATCATCGCAAGCGCAGCCGCCCCCGCCCATGCGGAGAACCGCTTCATGGGGATGACCCACAGCAGGTACCCGAAGATCCCCATAATGATGGAGGGGACCCCGGCCAGGGTGTCCACGCCGAACCGGACGACGGAGGCGAACTTTCCCCGTCCGTATTCGGCAAGGTAGATGCCGCACATGACCGCAACCGGGATGCCGCCTGCCATGGCGAGGCCGGCGATGGTCAGTGTACCCAGGATTCCGTTTGCGATCCCTCCGCCGGGCTCTCCGACCGGATGCGGGAGATCGGTCAATAGCGTCCATTTCAGTTCCCTTGCGCCTTTCCAGAGGAGGTCGAAGAAGATGAGGAAGAGCGGCAGGACGACGAGAAGCGCCGAAACTGCGAACATCGTCTTGGCGGCCCGGTCGGCGGCTTTTCGGCGATATGCGATCGTTTCCATGGATTCAAATCCCCCGTGACGCGCGGCTAACCATCGTCTTGAGGATCCACTTCGCCGCGAGGTTCACAACGAACGTAAGCAGGAACAGCACCAGGCCGATTTCCACCAGCGCCGCCAGGTAAATCTCGCCGGTCGCCTCGGTGAACTCGTTGGCGATCACCGCCGCCATCGAATATCCCGGCTGGAATACCGAAAGCAGGATGTCGGGGCGGTTCCCGATCACCATGGTGACCGCCATCGTTTCTCCCAGCGCCCGGCCCAGCCCCAGGATCGTCGCGCCGAAGATCCCCGGGACGCAGTGCTGGCCTATGACGATCCGGATCATCTCCCAGTGGGTTCCGCCGAGCGAAAGTACCGCCTCCTTCTGAAGGCGCGGGACGGTCGCCAGGACTTCCCGGCTCACGGACAGGATGAAGGGAATGATCATGATGGAGAGGAGGACGCCCGCCGCCAGCATGCTGGGTCCGTACACGGGTCCCGTAAAGAACGGGATCCACCCGAGGTATTCCGCCGCCGGCGTCATGAGGAAGTCCCGCAGGACGGGTACAAGGACGAAGATTCCCCAAAGGCCGTAGATCACGCTCGGTATGGCAGCGAGGAGCTCCGCGAGGAACGCGACGGGGGTTTTGAGCCAATCCGGCGCGAACTCGTTGATGAAGATGGCGGACCCGACCGCAAGCGGGACCGCGATAAGGAGCGCGATGAAGGATGAGACGATAGTTCCGTATATGAACGTGAGGGCCCCGAAATCCTCCGCGACAGGGTCCCACGTTTTCGTCAGCAGGAACGATGCGCCGAATTTTTTGATCGCGGGAAGCGACTCCCGCACCAGCAGCGCCAAAAGAAGGACGGCGAGAAACAACACGCCGAACGCGAAGAAGGCGGTCGTCTTCTCGAAGATGAGGTCCTTCGGATTGTCGGATGCTCCGCGCACGATTCAATCTCCCCGGTAATTACGCCCCCGAAAGGCGCTTCGTCTGTGTGAAGTTACGAGGCTCGCACGCCTCGCGGTGTACCCGATCATCTGCCATTACGTGCCTTCCGGGGGTGATCAATACAGGCTTTTCCCCCTGTAATTGATCTGGCGGATGGTCTTGTCCACCTTTTCCGCCACCGGCGCGGGGATCGGGGCGTAGAGGAGCGGCGCGTTCATCTTCTGGCCGTCGCGGATCGCCCACTTTAGAAACCCGACTATCGCCTTCCCATTCGCCTCGTCCCTCTGGTCCTTGTAGATCAGCAGCCAGGTCAGCCCGCAGATGCCGTAGGAGTCCTTCCCCGGGGCGTTCACCAGCGTCAGGCGGAAGTCCGCGGGCATCGTTTTCGACGCCCCGGCCGCCGCAGCGGAGGTGGAATCGAGCGTCGGAAGTACGAAGTTCCCATCCTTGTTCTTAAGGGCGGCCGCCGTCATCCTGTTCTGCATGGCGTAGGCCAGTTCGACGTACCCGATGGCGCCGGGTGTCTGCTTCACCACCCCCGCGACTCCCTCGTTTCCTTTACCGCCGATTCCTACCGGCCAATTGACCGATTTTCCGCGGCCGATCTTCGCCCTCCACTCGGAGCTGACCGCCGAGAGGTAATTGGTGAAGATGTCCGTCGTCCCCGAACCGTCCGAGCGGTGCGCGACAATAATGTTCGCCGCCGGAAGCGGGATTCCGGGATTCAGGGATGCGATCCCCGGATCGTTCCAGCGCTTGATCCTCCCTAAATAGATATCCACGAAAACATCAGGGGTCAGTTTGAGGCCCGCGGCCACTCCCTTGAGGTTGTAAACGACCGCCACCGCGCCGATCGCCGTGGGGATGTGGAAGATCGGGCCGGGAAGTTTTTTAAGTTCATCCTCGGTCAAAGGCGCGTCGCTGGCGCCGAAATCGACGGTCCCCGCGGTGATTTGCCTGACGCCGCCGCCGGAGCCGATCGACTGGTAATTGAACTTCAATCCCGGGTGTGAATTGGAATACTCGTAGAACCATTTCGAATAGAGCGGGTAAGGGAACGTCGCCCCCGCCCCGGTGATCGAAAGCGATTGCGCAGCCGCCATCGGAACCGCCGCAGCGAAGGACAATGCAGCGAACAACAAGCAGATCATCCAGCCGTAACGCATTCTCATCATCTCTTTCCTCCATATATTTTTGCCTGAACTAATAGCCATGAAGGAATCCTACGGAATGTAGTTCAAGGAGACGTGAGGAGGGTGTTAAGTTCGTGTTAAGAAAGCGGCGGCTGAAAACGATCTACACGGGGATACGGATGAAGAACCGTGTTCCGACGCCGAGGCGGCTTTCGACGCGGATCGTTCCCTGGTGGGACTCGACGATGTGCTTCGCGATGGAGAGGCCCAGGCCGGTCCCCCCCAGGTCGCGGGACCTGCCCTTGTCCACCCGGTAGAACCGCTCGAAGATTCTCGGTAGGTGCTCGGAAGAAATCCCCGGCCCGTCGTCGGCGACCTCCAGGAGGCAGGCTCCCTCTTCGGCTCTGCCGGAAAGCGTTATGCGCCCACCTGCCTTGCCATACTTGATCGCGTTGTCCAGCAGGTTCGAAACGGCCAGGGTGAGCTTGCGGAGGTCCGCACGCAGGACGGCGTTTTCCGCCTTGATCTCCAGGGTCTTGCCAGCAAGCTCCGCAGACGGACGGTGAAGCGCTGCGGCACGGTCGAGAAATGCTGGAAGCGGGACTTCTTCGTACTCCAGCGCGGATTGCCCGGACTCGGCCTTTGAAAGCTCGAGCAGGTCGTCGATGAGCCGGTCCATCCGGAGCGCGTTCGAGCAGGCGATCGACAGGAAGGAGGGATCGACCGGAGCGCCTTCCTTTAACGAGTCGTCGATCGCTTCCAGATAACCGCGGATATTCGTGAGAGGTGTCTTCAACTCATGCGAGGCGTTGGAGACGAAGTCGCTTTTCATGCGCGCCAGCCGCTTCTCTTCCGTCACGTCCCGAAGCGTGAGCAGCAGGTCGGGAGCCTGGTTCGCTGAGGACGGCACCGTTACTCCCGCCATGCGGACAACCCGATCGCCGGTGCGCGTGGGGATGAAGGTTTCCCTCGGCGCCGGTTTCTCTCCCATTATCCACCCGTCTATGAACGCCAGTACCTCCGGGTGGCGGATCGCTTCAGCGACGGGGCGTCCCTCCGGCGGCGGGACGGCCGTTCCCAGGATGTTTGCGGCTTCGCGGTTCAGTATCCGCGCCGTGCGGTCGTGGCCGACCACGACCACACCCTCGGAGAGGCTTTCGATTATCGTCGCAAGCCGGGTCCTTTTAGCTTCAAGCCGGGAGATGGTTTCCTCGAGTCGGGATGAGGTGGTGTTCAGCGCGTCCGCCAGCGTTTCCAGTTCGTCGCCGGTATTCGCGCGTATGCGTTTCCCGAAATTTCCGGATGCCAGCTCACGCGCGGCGGCGGTCATCTCCTTCAGTGGACCTGCCACATGTTTCGCCCGGATCGCGGTCCCGGCGAGCATCAGGAGGAATGCCGCGACTCCGGTTCCCCAGGTGATCGTGCGGATCCGTTCGAGCCTCCTGTAAAGCAGCGTGACCGGGATGGCCGTCCGCGCGATCCCCACCGTCCGCCCTCCGGAAAGTATCGGGATGGCCAGGTACCGTTCCTCCTCCCTGACCGTCATGCTGCGTCGCAAGGATACGCCGGTCCCGCCGGAGAGGGCCGCCAGGACTTCAGGCCGGTCCGCGTGGTTTTCCATCTCCGCGATCCGTGATGCCCCCACGGTGGAATCCGCAACGACCGTCCCGTCCGGCAGGATGATCGTGAGGCGGATCTCCAGGTCCTTGCCGACACGGTCGCCCTCCGCGGCGATGTTTCCGCGTTCCGGCGACGGCCGATCCAAAAGGGGGCGGAACACCTCCGAAACGATGCGTGCCTGCCTCTGGAGGTTCCCGTCCACTTCCTCCGTCGCATACTTGCGGAACTGAAGATAGCCGGCCATCCCGGCGAATGTCAGCGCGGCACCGGTGATCACGAAATAGGTCAGGAAGAACTTCGTCGCGATGGAGATCCGCGCCCGCAAGCGGTCACCTCTCCCGCAACTTGTAGCCGACGTCCTTGACCGTTTCGATCGCCTTCGAAAGTAACGGGATCTTCCGCCGAAGCTTCGCGATGTGGACGTCGACCGTCCTGTCGGTCACGTAGGTCCCTCCACCCCAGACTTTTTCGAGGATCGATTCCCGGGTGAGGACCCGGCCCGCCGGCGCGGACAGGAGGGCCTGGAGTATGCGGAATTCCTTGGTGGTCAGCGGGACGGATTTGCCGTCGTGCCGCACCTCGTGCCGGGGGACGTCCATACGCAATCCGCCGTAGTCGTAAACCTTCTCTTCGATTTCTTCGGGGGCCTTCATGCTGCGCCTGAAGATGGCCTTTATTCGGGCGACGACCTCGCGGGGGCTGAAAGGTTTGGGGATGTAGTCGTCCGCACCCAGCTCCAGCCCGACGATCCGGTCCGTCTCGTCGCCTTTCGCGGTGAGCATCGCCACGGGGGTCCGGGCGATCTCCTGATCGGCGCGGAACTTTCTCAGGAGCTCCAGCCCGTCCATTTTCGGAAGGAGAATGTCGAGCAGGATCATATCCGGTTTTTCGGAACGGGCCTTAGTGAAACCCTCCTCTCCGTCACGGGCGAGGATGGGGGTGAAACCTTCCTTTTTAAGATAGTGGGCGAGGAGGTCCCTGATCTCCTTTTCGTCTTCCACTATAAGGATGGATCGGCCCAAGGCATCTCCCTGGAACGGTGGATCGGGTCCCATTATATCTTGCGGCGAAACGGAATGGGGGAGCCCGCCGGCATCCGGGCCAAACTGCCGAAGCCGGAAGCGCAGGGGAAGAAGACACAGGGCGATTCTTTCTTCGCGAGGGATCATCTCATTTAGAAGTGAAAAGCCTTCCGCCGTCCAGACGACGGCCATTATCCCGACAGAGAACGCGGAGGAAGACGTATGAACAGGATCGTTCTCATAGCTCATGATGCGAAGAAAGGGGACATCATCGAGTGGGCCCGTTTCAACAGGGATGCGCTGGCCGCCAAGGAGCTGTTCGCGACCCGGTCCACGGGGGAGGAGATCATCGCAGGCGTGGGACTCCCCGTCAACCTTCTGCGCCACGGTCCGGAAGGGGGGGATGCGCAGGTCGGCGCCATGATCGCGGAGGGTAAGGTGGACCTTCTCGTTTTTTTCTGGGATCCGCTTTCTCCCCATCCTCACGACGTGGACGTGAAGGCGCTGCTGAGGCTCGCCGTGCTGCACGACGTTCCGACCGCGTGCAACCATAGAACGGCGGATTTTCTTATTTCCTCGCCGCTGTATTGGGAAGACCGTCAATCGGGGGAGGCGGCGTTGTGACAGCGGTTGAGGTAGGGGGGACTCAGCCCGTCCGGGCTCCATATTCCTGCGGCACCACGAGCCGGAGCTTCGTGTCGGTCATCTCGAACCGGACAGGTAGGGGGCAAAGGTAGTCCCCGTCCACCTGGGCGGCGGAGGGGATGCGGGAGCGCACGAACACGGACCGGGTTTCCCGGGTATGTACCCCGGGTGAGGAGAGGTGCTTCCCGCGAAGCGCCTGGATCGCGAAGCGCAGGATCGCCCATCTGCCGGTCTTGCACAGGGCGATGACCTTCAATGTCCTTCCTTCCAGGTTTCCGTCCGGGACCATCGTGGCGATGCCGTACGTTTTCCCGCGGCACAGGATCAAGGCCTGGGCTTCCATCCGTTCCCTGTCGGGAAACTCCATCCACAACGTGGGCTGCGTGCGAACCAGGTGGCGTATTCCCGCCAGGTAATAAGCCCCCATTCCCAGGATGTTCTTCTGGCGGTGGCTCATTCTCGCCACGACCTCGGCGTCGAATCCCGCCGAGGCCATGAGCAGGAAGTACCTGTTTTCAGCGCGCGCAAGCGGGACCTCGATCGTCTTACCGCTTTCGATGAGTCCCAGGCAGCCCTCCACCGTGGCAGGGAGACCGACTTCACGGGATATTACGTTACCCGTTCCGTGGGGTACTACCACAAGTCTCGTGGAACTCCCGGCCAGTCCGTTGGCGACCTCGTTTACCGTTCCGTCCCCGCCGACGGCGATAACCGTTTCCGCCCCGGCGTGCGCCGCCTCCCTCGCCAATACGGTAGCATCACCCGGACCGGAGGTTTTGAGTATTTCGAAGGGGATTCCCCGGGCGGAGAGAAACGCCCGGATCCGGTCGATCCCTGCAGCGGCCCTCGGACCGGCGACCGGGTTATGGATCACGCGCAACATACGGTGGGATTTTACCATGCGGGAAGCGGAACCTCCTGAGCGTAACTCCGCATCTTAATAACGATTCCAATAACCGAAGACGCAGCGGTGCACTTGGCGTCGCGCGGCGTAACGGATGCGAATGGGAGGACGATGCCATGTCGAGGAATGTATTGTCCCTGTTGATCGTCGGAGTATTTATCGGGGCGATGGCCGGCTCCGCCGTGGCGGAAGAAGTAAACGGTTGCCTCCAGATGGCTAAACTCGAGATCACGCAGAGAACTTTTCCCTCCTCCAACTCCCGCGCCGCCGGGGTCGTCAAGCGGAATGCCGGGGATGACGGAAGCCGCTACCTGGTGCAGGAGGTAAGCGGGTATTTCCGGGCGGGCGACGAAATTTCCGTCTATTCCATACAGGGTGATTTCATCGGGATCGGAAAGGTTTACAGCGTCTACGGGGATGAGTTATACGTCGACATGTTGAACGTACCGCCATACGCGGTCAGCGTCGGGGACGAAGTCTTCTGGAATTATACGAGCGATGAGGCGAAGACCGCGATCCGGAACAGGAAGGACGTCTTCCTCAACGTGGCGGCGGCTGCCCGGCTGGAAGAGGAAAAGATCAACGAGCAGGTCGCGGCGAAGCAGCGGCGGGAGGAAGCGGACCGCTTGAGGTGGCAGGAGGACATGACGAGACTGAGGCTGAACCTCGAAGCCCAGTACAATGCATATTACTACTCCTACCGGTATCACCCGTTCTTCTACCCCTGACGGCGGCTGAGCGGTAAGCGGACTACGAGGGCGGGATTCTGAGTGGGTCCCGCCCTCACCATTTGGACTGTTCCCGCTGTTGCTGTATCTTTAACCTGTGGAAAATCCGTTTCTCAGGTGTGAAGGGAAAAGACCGGTCGTCGTTGCCCATCGCGGGGCGTCGAATCGCGCCCTCGAAAACTCCCATTCGGCGTTTTCGCTGGCCGTCGCCGACGGCGCCGACATGATCGAGTTCGATGTATGGCTTACCGCCGACGACGTCCCGGTCGTGCTCCATGACGCCCGCACGGGCCGGACTGCGAAAGCGAACCTTTCCGTCGCATCGAGTTCCTCGGCGATCCTGCGAAAGGTCCTGCTGAAAAACGGGGAGCCGCTTCCGTTCCTGGCCGATGTGCTGGAACTGGTCGGGCGAGCGGTCCCGCTCAATATCCATATAAAGACCTCCGGAGGCGTGAATGCGGTTTGCCGGACGCTTTCGGAGACCGGATACCGCGGCGCCGTGGTCCTGTCTTCCGGCATTCGGGAGGAATGCCTTGCGGCGCGGGAAATTCGCCCGGATCTCCCGTGCGGACTGGTGACGGGACGGCCTTCGGCGTCCGACATTTCCTTCTGCCTGCGATATTCCCTGTCATCGATCCACCCCGATTACCGCAGACTCACGGTTCTCCGTATCCGCAAGGTGAAGGAGGCGGGGCTGCCGCTGGTACCCTACACCGTGGACGATCCGGAAACGTTTTTCGCGCTGGTTGAAGCGGGGGCGGACGGGGTATTTTCGAACAGGGCGGAGGCGCTCCGCTCCGCCTGGCGCGCGAAACACTCACTTTAATGAATTCGGCTCCGTATACATCCGGATGCCAGGTTTGCGCTACGTTTCCCATACGCTGACCGTGCTCGGCACGCCTCGCGGGGTACCCCTCGCGGGGGACGCCTTGCCCGGGCCCGCTTCTGCCCGGACCTCCTGTCCGGTCCGAAGCGGTCCGCCTCGGCAAGCTGTCGGCGCCGTCCCTGGCGCCTTTTCCTCGCTATCCGCTCGGCGCATGCCTCGGAGCTCGAACCACCGCATGTATGCCACCAGTTGGTTCTCGCTCCATGTCCGTTCTGCGGCTTTACGCTCCTCGCTCGCTGCCATGGAGGGCAGCGTGCCGCGCGCGCATGGATGCGCAGGAGCGGCTCGCCCGGTCCTCCCCTGAGGCTAACGTTCATTCATGGGCGGTTATATGTATACGAAGTTGAATTCTTGAAATAGAGTATTGAGACGCAGGGGGGGGAGATGAACGGTTGCAGGAAAATCGCGGCCGCGGGGATTCTTTGCCTGTGGGCCTTTTCATTTCCGCTGTCGGCGTCGTCGTTCGCTCTCCGCGGGATGGATAAAGGGAGCAGGGTTCCCGATTACGAATTCGTCGGCGTGTCCGCAGGCGGAGGCAAGCTCTCGTCCTTCGCGGGCGAGAAAGGGCTTGTCGTCATCTACTGGGCGACGTGGAGCTCCCGCTCTCCCGATGTCCTTCTCTTCGCGGAAAAGGAGCTTCGGCGTTACGAGAAGATGGGAGTGAAGTTCCTGGCGGTCAACGCGGACCATCAGGAGATGAAGGCCGAACACATGGCCGAGGTCAAATCGGCGGTTGCGAAGTTGGGACTTTCGTTCCCGGTGGTGCTGGACGCCGGCCTGAAAGTGTACAACGAAATCGGCGTTATCAGCGTCCCCACTACGATCGTCCTGGACAACGCGCTCAAGATCATCGACGCCTATCCCGGTTTCCCGTCGGCCGCCCGCGACGACATCCCGGACCGGATAGACGCCTTCCTGGGCATCGTAAAGGAGAAGCGAGCGGAAAAGGCGCAGTACCTGCTCGACCGCAAGCCGAAGAACTACGCGCTCCAGTACTATAACCTCGGCAAACGGCTTTTCCTGTCCGCGCGTTCGTCGTCAGGCGACCTGAAGGGGATTCCGGAAGCGGCGCTGGAAAGGCTCGACGAGGCGATACGGCGCGACCCGGATTACTTCCGCCCCTACCTGTTGAAAGCCATCGTTCTCGATCTCGCGAAGTCAAACGGCCGCCGGGAGGCGGCGATCAGGGAACTCGGGAAGCGGGACTTCCAGGAGGCTTACGAACGGCGGATGCTGGGATTCGGCTACCTGTACCTGGGCATGGACAACCAGGCGGCGGACTGCTTCCGGCTCCTTTCCTCCCAGGTTTCGGGGGACCCCGGCGCGCTGTTCGGCGAGGCGGCGGCCGCCGCAAGGAGAAAAGAGGGACAGGCGGCGAAGAGGGCGCTGTCGGAGCTTGCGAAGATCCCAGGCGCGAAAGAATCGCTCGGGTTCGATTACGCTTCCTTGTTCACGGACTCCGGGGAACTGGCGAAGGGCACGGAGAAGGCCCTGCGGGCGGCGCTGGACCGTCTCCTCGAGATCGAAAAGCCCGGGGTGAGATAGCGCCCGTTCGGCTATCGGCCGAGATCCCCCGCCACGATGTATTCCTTGGCCGAATTGACGGCGGTGGCGGCTTCCCCGGAACCGGCGGTGATCAGCAGGATCTTCCCCGGGTAGGTGGCGATATCGCCCGCCGCGTATACGCCGGGCATGTTGGTGGACATGTCGGGCGCGACGGCGATCCCGCTTCCGACGATGTTCAGACCCCATTCCCGGAACGGCTCCAGGTTCGTGAGCATCCCGATCGACAGCACGATGGCGTCGACTTCGATCTCCTCTTCCTTGCCGCTCCGTTCGTTCCAGATCACCGCACCGGTCACGCGGTCCTCCCCCAGTACCGCCTTCAGCGCGAAATAGGGAAATTTCACCCGTACGCTGGAAGCCAGGAGCTTGTCGACCATCGCCTCGTGCGCCTGGAACTTGTAAGTCCGGTGAGCGAGGGTGACTTCAGCGGCGATTCCCTCCAGCGAGAGGGCCCAGTCCACCGCGCTGTTTCCTCCGCCTACGATGAGGACCTTCTTTCCACGGAGCCCTTCGAACGACTTCAGCCAGTAGTAGATGCCGTTTCCTTCCATGTCGATCAGGTTCGGTATGTCGAGTTTTCGGGGGACGAAGGCGCCGGAACCGACTGCGATGATGGCCGTCTGCGTGTAATGCTTCCCCGCGTTCGTCGTCAGCTCGATGACCCGTTCCCCAAGCACGCGCAGCCCGTTGACGCGCTCGTTCATGACCACCGCCGGATGGTATTGCATCGCCTGTTCCGTGAGCAGGCGGATCAGTTCAGCGGCGACGATCTTCGGATGCCCCGCCACGTCGAACACCACTTTTTCCGGGTACATGGAGACAAGACGCCCGCCTGCCTGGGGGTACATCTCGATGAGTTTGGTCCTGCAGTCCCGCAGACCCGCGTAATAGGTGGCATAAAGACCCACGGGGCCCGCACCGACGATGGTGATGTCGTACAGCTCGCTCTGCAGAACCATAGCGGTAATATATCAAATCCCTGCGGGATTCCCGGTCGTTCCATTTACGGGGCGGTTCGGGGCGGCATATGATATAGTTTTACGGATCGTTTTCAGGAGAGCCATCGATGGAATTGAAACACCTTGACGCTGCATGGAAGCGCGGGACCGATTTTCTCGGCACCCGTTACGCCATCCTGTGCGGCGCCATGACCTGGGTTTCCGAATCGAACCTCGTCGCCGCCATTTCGAACGGGGGGGGATTCGGCGTCCTCGCCGCGGGGAACATGCCGCCCGACCTGCTTGCGAATGAGATAGCGGAAACCCGGCGGAAGACTATATATCCATTCGGGGTGAACCTGATAACGGTAGCCCCGTCTTTCCGGGACCACATCGACGTGGCGGTCCGGGAAAAGGCGCCGTTCATCTTTTTCGCGGGCAGCATCCCTTCGGGGAAGGATATCGAGCAGGCAAAGGCTTCCGGAGCCAAGGTCATCTGCTTCGCGCCGGTGCTGTCGCTCGCGCGGCGCCTGATCAAGCAGGGCGCGGACGCCCTGGTCATCGAAGGAAACGAAGCCGGCGGACACATCGGCCCCGTCGCCACGTCCGTCCTGGCGCAGGAATTTCTCCTCAGCATAACCGAGGTCCCCATTTTCGTGGCCGGCGGGATCGGCACCGGCGAGATGATCGCCCAGTACCTGGCGCTCGGGGCGTCCGGAGCGCAGCTGGGAACTCGGTTCGTCGCGGCGGAGGAGTGCGTAGCCCACCCCCGTTTCAAGGAAGCGTTCATCCGCGCGCAGGCCCGGGACGCCATGCCCACCTCGCAGTTCGATCCCTCGCTTCCGACGATCCCCGTGCGTGCGATCGTGAACGAAGGGACGAAAGACTTCAACCGCCTGCAGCTCGACCTGTTGAACAAGGTCAAGTCCGGCGAGCTTCCGCGCGAGGAGGCGCAGCTCCGTCTCGAGGAGTTCTGGATGGGCGCACTTCGGCGCGCCGTCGTTGACGGCGACGTCGAGCACGGGTCGCTGATGGCGGGGCAGAGCGTCGCTTTCGTGAAGAAGGTACAACCCGTTCGGGAGATCCTCGATGAACTTGTGTCATCGGCGGAAAGGAAGCTCGCGGAGATGTCGAACGGAGGCCCCTGGGCGGCGGCGGGACCGATCTGTCGATAGGCCGGCAAGGCGTTATTTTTCCGATATCCCCCCAAGTAAACAAGGAGCCGCTGCATGTTCCGCATACTCCCGGCTGACCAGGAATTCTTCGTTCTGTTCGAGAAGGCGTCGCATAACATCATGGAGGGCGCGGAAATCCTCAAGGACCTCCTCGACCATTTCGAGGACGTCAGGGAAAAGGCCCGGCAGATAGAGGAAGTAGAGCACAAGGGCGACACGATCACGCACGACATCGTGAAGAAGCTGAACACCACTTTCATCACCCCGATCGACCGTGAGGACATCCTGGCGCTCGCATCGTCGCTCGACGACGTGATCGACCTCATCCACGCGGCCGCCACTCGAATCGTTCTTTACAAGGTAGTCGAGCCTACACCTCAAGCCAAGGAGCTGGGGTTCCTGATACTCAAGTCCGTCAGGGAGCTGAACCGCGGGATAGCCCGCATGTCGAAGAAGATGGACGGGGTGTACGAACACTGCGTGGAGGTCAACTCGCTGGAGAACGAGGCCGACCGCGTCTGCCGCGACGCCATCGCTTACCTGTTCGACCGGGAGAAGGACCCCATCACGATCCTCAAGTGGAAGGAGATCTACGAAACGCTGGAAACGGCGACCGACCGCTGCGAGGATGCGGCCAATGTCCTGGAAGGGGTGGCTCTCAAGAATGCCTGAGAGCTCGTTTGCGCTCCTTGTCCTGGTGATCATCTCGGCTCTGGCGTTCGATTTCATCAACGGGTTCCACGATACCGCCAACGCCATCGCCACCTGCATATCGACCCGCGCCCTGTCCATCCGGAACGCCATCCTCATGGCGGCGGGCCTCAATTTCGTCGGGGCGCTCGTTTCCACTCATGTTGCGGCGACAATCGGCAAGGGGATCGTGGACCCTTCGAACGTAACGCAGGTGGTCGTCCTCTCTGCCCTGGCAGGAGCGATCTTCTGGGACCTCCTCACCTGGCATTACGGCATACCGTCATCATCCTCCCACGCGATCATCGGCGGGCTCGTCGGGGCGGTGGTAGCAGACCGCGGATTCGGAGTGCTGAAATGGGATGGGCTGACGAAGATCCTCGCCGCCATCGTAGTATCCCCGCTGGCCGGCACGCTGGCGGCATTTCTCATCATGCTCGCGATATTCTGGATCTTCCGGGGATACCACCCCTCCCCCCTGAATCGCAACTTCCGTAAGCTCCAGATCATTTCCGCCGCCTTCATGGCGTTTTCCCACGGTTCCAACGATGCGCAGAAGTCCATGGGGGTCATCACCCTCGCACTGGTATCTTACGGCGCCCTCGATACGTTCCATATTCCCGCCTGGGTCATCCTCGGCTGCGCCGCATCGATGGCGGCCGGCACGGCGATGGGCGGATGGCGGATCATCAAGACGGTCGGGACCGATTTCGTAAAGCTGGATCCCGTCCACGGCTTCTGCGCGGAAACTTCTTCCGCGGGGGTCATCCTCACCGCCACCGCAATGGGGATCCCCATCAGCACGACGCATGTCATCACCTCGGCGATCCTCGGCGTCGGCCTTACCCACGGACGCAGGAAAGTGAACTGGATCGTGGGCGCACGGATCGTCTGGGCATGGATACTCACGATTCCCGCATCGGCGATGGCCGGCTATTTCGCCTACGACGTCCTCCGCCCGATCTTTCTCCTGCACCGCTGAGTGCTTCATTTCATAAATACGGTAGCATTCGAGCGCCGCTGCATCCGCTCCAGCTTCGTTGCGCTCCTTCACCATACTCAACGGTATGCCTCAGTCGCGCGCCTTGCCGGCGCGGCGCATCGACGCTCTCGGTGCGTTACCGTATTTATGAAGTGAAGCACTTAGTCGTCACCGCGGCGCCGGTGCACGATTGCCGGGATCCTGTCGTTCTCGACCCCGTCAGGAAACAGGTCGATCCGGCCTCGCTGCGCTGGATGCTGAATCCGCCGGACATGATCGCGCTGGAGCAGGCACTCCGGCTAAGGGACCGGATCCCCGGCACCCGGATCCGGGTCGTCAGCATCGCCCCTCCCGCCGCCGAAAGCGTACTTCGAGAGTGCCTGGCCGTCGGAGCGGACGAGGT
The DNA here is from genome assembly GCA_016218975.1 of Deltaproteobacteria bacterium. Classification (NCBI taxonomy): domain Bacteria; kingdom Pseudomonadati; phylum Myxococcota; class Myxococcia; species Deltaproteobacteria bacterium. The sequence goes on along the minus strand of JACRCO010000048.1, from coordinate 89 downwards.
CGAACGGGTATGGGGGGAAGGTATCGAGGGAGCGGACCCGCACGGAGTGGCGTCGATCCTTGCAGCGGCGGTCCGAAGGCTCCCCTTCG
>JACRCO010000047.1 GCA_016218975.1 Deltaproteobacteria bacterium | reverse complement strand
GGCTTGCGTCAGGTCGCCGTGGCGATCAACAAGCTCGACCTCGTGGGGTTCCGCCGTGAGAGGTTCCGGGAGGTTGAAGGGGAGATTCGCCGCTTCCTCGGATCGGTGGGAATCGTGCCCTCCTTTGTCATTCCCATATCGGCGAAGGAGGGAGACAACATCGCGAATGCTTCCGGAAAGACAGGCTGGTACCGGGGGCCGACGCTCCTTGCCGCCCTCGACTCCTTTGCGCCGGCCAGGGAAATCTCGGGACTTCCGCTCCGCTTCCCCGTCCAGGACGTCTACGTCTGGGACAGGAAGCGGATCTACGCGGGGCGGATCGAATCAGGCACGGTGCGGGCGGGAGAACCGGTCGTCTTCTCCCCTTCGGGGAAAACCAGCCGCATCCGGACGGTCGAAAAATGGGAGCGGCCGGACCTGCCGGAGGCGTCGGCGGGCGAATGCGTCGGACTGACGCTCGACGATGAACTGTTCGTTGAACGGGGCGAGGTCATGGGGACCGCCGGAAACGCGGCCGGAAGCGCCCTGGAAATTTCGGCAAGCCTCTTCTGGCTCGGCAACGAGCCGCTTCGCCTTAACGGCCGGTATATGCTGAAGCTTGCGACGTCCGAAACGGAGGTTACGCTTTCCGCGATCACCGAGCGGCTCAACTCCTCCACCCTGGAGATCATCGAGCGGCACGCGGACCGGGTCGAGAATCTTGAAGTCGCCAACGTTACCTTCTCGCTGCCGCGGCCGATCGCCGCGGACGCCTTCGAGGAGAACCCGCGCATGGGCCGGTTCGTCGTTTCGGTCGAGGGATTCGTGGCCGGGGGCGGCATCATACGCGAGGTCCGGACGGGAACCGCCGGAGCGCAGGGAAGGGTGGTCAGGCTCGATGCCTGCCTCATGACCGAGCCCGACGGCAACTTCATCGACCTGTCCCAGGAGGCGGGGCCGGTCGAATTCGAGGTGTCACCCGGCCTCGTAGACCGCATGGGACAGGGGGAAAAGGTCGCCATCCGGCTCCGGACGGCAGACCAGCTCGAAAAACTCGCCCGGCTGGCTTTCGGGCACGACCTGGCGTTCGAGTTCCGCCGGGATTCCGGCGGAGCCCAGGCCACACTGTATCGTTTCCTTCCGGTCCGGCCGTTCGTACAGGATGAGACGGGGCCTGTCATCTGAAGCCGGAATTCGGCAGCCAAATCCCGGAATTTTACAAGTTTCAGTGCGACGGTTAGGTATGCCGTGTTCCTGCAGTGATCTCTCCGCAGATAAAATGGAGACATGGACGCGCTGGTCAAGGGGATAACGAGGGGCGAGCCGCTGCTCGTCGTGGGCCTTGTGGACACCGCGGCTGTGGAAAGGGCCAAGTCCGTGCACGATACCTTTCCGACCGCTTCCGCCGCCCTCGGCAGATTGATGAGCGGGGCGCTGCTTTTGTCCTCTTTCCTGAAAGACGGCCAGAAGGTGATCCTTCAGGCTTCCGGAGACGGCCCTCTGCACGGGATCGTCGCCGAGGCAGACTCGGCGGGCAGCGTCAGGGGATACGTCAAGAAGCCCCATGTCCACCTGGGTCTGAAAGATGGGAAGCTCGACGTCGGCAGAGGCGTAGGCAAGGGGTACCTGAACGTCATCAAGGACCTCGGGCTGCGCGAATATTACCGCGGCACCGTTCCCCTTCGGACGGGAGAGATCGCCACGGACCTCGCATATTACCTGAACGCGTCCGAGCAGCTTCCCGCCGCGGTGTCCCTCGGCGTGTATGTGGACGTCGACAATTCCGTGAAGGCTTCGGGAGGATTCCTTGTCCATCCGCTGCCCGGTGCGGACGAAGGCGCGATCGCGCGTCTCGAAGGACGTCTCGGGAAAATCCGGCCGGTGAGCGCCATGATTCTCGAAGGCATGGGACCGCGCGAAATAATGGAAGAGGCGGCAGGTCTGCCGGTCGACGTTCTCGAAGACAAGGAAGTCCGGTTCCGCTGCCCGTGCACGAAAGACCGTGTGCTGGACGCAATCGCCGCGCTCGGTAAATCCGAAATCGACGAACTGATCGGAAAAGGAGAGGCCGCGAAGGTCGAGTGCCGTTTCTGCCGGACGGAGTATACGGTATCCGTGAAGGAACTTTCATCGCTTTTGACTGACCTGGGCTAACCTCCTTCTTTCCCCCTTACGACGGGGATCTCGATCCTGAATTCCCCTCCGCCCCCCTCGCGCCTCCCGACGGTGAGATTCCCCCCGTGTTCCGCAATGGCGTTACGGCAGAAAGCCAGGCCGAGGCCGTAACCCTTTTTCCACTGCGTCTGCAACGGCTCGAAAATCTT
>JACRCO010000046.1 GCA_016218975.1 Deltaproteobacteria bacterium | reverse complement strand
CGCGCTTCGGAAGAAGAAGTATGTAGGCATAGACATCCGCCTGTACGCGATGATACGAAAGAGCGCAAGAAAGCTTCGCGTGCCGGAAGAGGCGCTCATCAACAAGTGGCTGCGCGAAAGGGTGTGAATGGAAATCAGGGATATCATTGAGAGCGGAGATGTCGAGGGCGAGGACATGTACGGCGCGCTGGGACGAACCAGGAGCGGCAGGTATGTGACGGTGTTTTTCATACTGAAGCAGGGAGACAAGGCGCTCGTCGTCAGTGCGCGCGACATGAGCGCCAATGAAAGAAGGCGTTATGAAAAACGGTAAAAGGTCCAGACTGCCAAAACACTTCAAGTCGGCCGAAGAGGCGGGCAAGTTCTGGGATACGCACGACCTTGGTGACTACTGGGATGAGACAAGGCCGGTCGCAGTGACGTTCAAACTCCGTCGGAGACACTACTGCGTGTCCGTGTCCCCCGCGATCGCGCGGAAGCTCCAAAAGGTCTCTCAGGAACAAGGACTGTCGACCGAGACGGTCGTCAACCTCTGGCTGCAGGAGAAACTGCAAGCCGCACACTGACCGGGGAGGTGCACGTGGCGGGGAAAGAACTGTCGCTCGCGGCGGCGGCCATCGGCGGTTGTTTATTGGTGTACGCCGCCTCCTGCCACTGCGGACCCCCATCCCCTTCCCTTCCCCCCGGTGAGGGGAAGGGCGAGGCTCCTCCCGAGCCGCGCGCGACCCCCGAGCCGCGCGCGTCAGCAAGCGGTTCCGGTGGCCGTTCCGACCTACAGCCTTCCGCCTCCGCTGAAGCTACGGCGGACAAGCCAGTCTCCAGCCTACGGTCTGCCTTGACGGCTTCCGCCTCTTCGGACACCGACTTTTTGACCTCCATCCTCCTTCGCCAAGGCTACGGAGGACAGGACCGCGGGCTTGCCCTGCGTAGCCCGCAGGGCGAAGCAGGGTACGGCATCGTCGAAGACACATCCGTCTCCGCCGGTTTACCCGACGTAGCTTACGCGAAGTCGGGCAACATCCGCCGTGTCTTCTTTGGCGGGGGCCGCTACGCGGACTTCTCCCTGCTACTCTGCGACCCCGCTCTGCATAGCGTGGCGCTATGCTACGCAGCGCAGAGAGCGGCGCTTTCACCCTTCGCAGTGGCAGTCCCACTGCTACGGAGAACGGGTCGCTGCGTAGCACGAGCCGAACCCCCTGCTCGCTCCGGCGAAGCAAGTTCGCCTGCGCTCGCTTCCGGCCTCCCCAACTTCGGCCTCGCCAACGTGAACCTTACCGCCCAGGGGTGGCGGGGAAGGCTGCATTCTGGTACAGTCTGTCCGGGTACTTCGATGGCATCTGCCATTCCTGAGGACGAACTTTGACCGGTTGGAAAAGGCTGGCGCACCGTTGACAATGGAGGAAAGACAAATGACCAACAACTACGGGGCGTATGCCAAACTCGACAAGTCCGGGCTCGAAAACAAGTATGTCGTCATCGTGGACGGGAAGGTGGTGGCCAAGGGTGAGGACATCGAGAACATGCTCGCAAAGGTCAGGGGGCGTTATCCGAAGAAAACGCCTTTTGTGGCCAAGGTGCCCGATGACAGGATGATGATTCTGTGATCAGGCACAGATACCGGAGGGAAGTCGGCAGTCTGGGAAGGGTTCTGCGGCCGGTTGCGGATGTCGTCCTGGAGAACCGACAAGTGAAGGTTGAAGTTCCCATGTATGTAGATTCGGGGGCCGACCTGTCGGTGATACCTTTCCGGTTCGGAAAGGCGCTGGGTTTCAAGCAGGGGGGAAAAAACGAGATTCGCGAACTCAAAGGCATCTCCGGTGCCGGGGTACCGTACGTGCTCAAAACCGTGACCCTGGTCATGAACGGCGTCCGATTGAAGGTACGGATGGCGTGGGCGCTGGTTGAAGAAGTGCCGATGCTGATGGGAAGGATGGATGTCTTCAACAAGTTCCGCGTGGTATTCGACGAGAAGAGGGGTTGTATCGATTTCGAGTGATCTAGGGGGCGTGAACATGGCCACCTTTCGTTTTTCGTTTGCGGCCGTCTTTTCCATGGCGGCAATTGCAGCAGCGGTCTACGCCGCCTCGTGCCACTGCGGCCCTGACACCGCTCCTTCACAGTCGCGGCTCGGCTCACCCCCCGAGCCGCGCGCGTCAGCAACAAAAGGAGAAGTTCCCTCTCCTGCGTATTCCGCTGGGAGAGGGCAGGGTGAGGGTTCCGGACCTTTCGCCACTCACGCCTCGCGCCTCACGGCTTCAGCCTTTTCGGATACCGACTTCCTGACCTCCATCCTCCTTCGCCAAGGCTACGGAGGACAGGACCGCGGGCTTGCCCTGCGTAGCCCGCAGGGCGAAGCAGGGTACGGCATCGTCGAGGACACCTCCGTCTCCGCCGGCATCATCCGCCGCACCCTCGGCCTCCCCAACTTCGGCCTCGCCAACGTGAACCCGACCGTCGAGGGGTGGCGGGGAAGGCTGCATTCTGGTACAGTCTGTCCGGGTACTTCGATGGTAGCCGCCGTCATCGTGGACGGGAAGGAGGTGGCGAGCAAATGGAGATACACCACTACAAATTCCACCGGATCACGATCAATCCGGCGAAATGTTTTGGCAAACCGTGCATCCGCGGTCTCCGCATGCCGGTGGCGTCAATCCTCAACTACCTGAGCTCCGGAATGACCATCGACGAGATACTGACGCAGTGGCCCGAACTTGAGCGCGAAGACATCCTCGAGGCGCTGGGCTATGCCGCGACCACGACAGAAGAGAGGGTCGTTCCCGAAAACCTGGCGGCGGCCAAGTGAGGTTCCTGCTGAACATGAACCTGTCTCGGGAGCTTGGCCGCATGATGGCCGGGGAGGGACATGAGTGCCGGCATGTCGGGGACGTCGGGCTTTCAGCGG
>JACRCO010000045.1 GCA_016218975.1 Deltaproteobacteria bacterium | reverse complement strand
TTCCGCTCCGTCCGCGTGGAAGGCGAGGTCTCCAACTACAAGCTTTACCCTTCCGGCCACCGGTATTTCTCGTTGAAGGACGAGGGCGCCCAGATCCGGGCGGTTCTCTTCCGCGGGAGGGATCGGTTCATCTACGGCGATGTGCGGGACGGCCAGACGGTCGTAGTCTCCGGTTCGCTCGGAGTTTACGAGAAAAAAGGGGAGTACCAGATCTATGCCCAGTCCGTCGAGGTGCGGGGATTGGGCAACCTGCTCCTCGAGCTTGAGAAGAGGAAGGCCCGCCTGGCGGCGGAAGGGCTGTTCGACCCGGACAGGAAGCGGCCGCTTCCGGCCTTTCCGGCGCGGATCGGGATCGTGACTTCACGGCAGGGAGCGGTGCTCCGGGACATGGTCCGGGTGGCGAGAAGCCGCTGGCCCGCCGTCGGCATCGTGCTCGCCCCCGCGCAGGTTCAGGGGGAAGGGGCGGCGGAAGACATCGCGGCCGCACTCGCAGCGCTTTACGGCCACGGGAACGTCGAGTTGATCATAGTCGGCCGCGGGGGCGGTTCGGTGGAGGACCTCTGGGCCTTCAACGAAGAGGCGGTGGTGCGGGCCATCGCCGCTTCTCCCGTTCCGACCATCAGCGCCGTCGGGCACGAAACGGATTTCACTCTCGCCGATCTCGTCGCGGACCTCCGTGCGCCTACTCCGACCGCGGCCGCTCAGACGGCCCTCCCCGACCGTATGGAGACGGCGGAGCGGGTAACCGGGCTGGCGCTGCGGGCAAGAAGGGCGGAGCGGAACCTCCGTGAAACACTTCGCAGGGAGCTTCGCATCGCTGCCGGCGCGATCGCCGACCCGAGGCCGCTGGTCCGGGCGCGGCGTTACGAACTGGCCAAGGAAACGGATGCGCTCGCGGCCGGGATGCAACGGCTCCTCAGGGCGGGCCGGGAACGCCTTCTCGGATTGACCCACGAGGTCCGCCTCGGTTCACCGTCCGCGTGGGTTTCACGCAAGCGTGCGGAAGTGGCGGTTCTGCTCGAGCGGGCGGGCCGGCGTATTTCCACTGTCCGGGAGGAACCTCGCCGCCGGCTCGGGGTTTACCAGGGAAAGCTGTCGGCCCTGGACCCCACCGCGGTGCTTTCGAGAGGTTATGCGATCGCCATGCGCAGATCTACGGGAGCGGCGTTGCGTTCAAAGGCGGAGGCGGCGCCGGGCGATCAGCTCGATATCCGCGTGTCCGACGGCGTGTTCGGCGCGGTGGTGGAGGGAAAAACCAATTGAAGGATGCGGTTATCGCCGGAGCTTCCAGCCGGGTTTTCGCTCTGACGATCCTGGTTTGCCTGCTTGCCTGCCCGGCGGCCCTTGCGGAAAACGTCTCGCGGGATGAAATTCTCTCCGTTACGATTTCCTCGGCGCGCCCTGCGCAGGGGGATCCCGTGATCGTCGAGGTCAGGACCGCCGCCCGGCAGGGCAATGCGATGTTGCTATGGAAGGGGAAGGCGATCCCGATGAAGGAGGCCGGTCCGGGACGCCGCATCGCGCTGATCGGCATAGACGTGGCGGAACCGCCCGGGGTGACCGCATTTTCGGTGGTTGAATCCGGGACAGGCGCGATGATGCTGTCCGGCCTTGGGTTGACGGTGGAGGAAAAGACGTTCCCCGTCCAGGAACTGACCCTGCCGAAGGGGATGGCGGAGTTCGAGGCGGAAGCGCTTGACAGGATCAGGGGAGAGGCCGAAAGGCTGGAAAGGCTTTTCGCGGCGGTGTCGCCCCCGGCGTGGGAGGCTCCGTTCCTGCCGCCCGTCGAGGAATATCGCCCTGCGAATTTCGGCTCCCGCAGGGTCATAAACGGGGAGCCGCGCAGCCTGCACGCGGCGGTCGACGTGCACGTTCCCGTGGGGGCGCCCGTCAGGGCCATCGCCTCGGGGGCGGTCGCTTTCGCCGGGGAGCAGTTTTTCGGAGGGCGGTCGGTGGTGCTGGACCATGGCGGCGGGGTGTTCAGCCTCTATTACCATCTACGGGAATACGACGTCGCCGAGGGACAGCGGGTGGAGAAGGGAGAAAAGATAGGCGCTGTCGGATCCACCGGACGGGCCACTGGGCCGCACCTTCATTTCGGCGTCCGCGCGCCCGGAGGGCGGATCGACCCGTCGAAACTCTTCGATCAAGCTTTTGATTGACCGCCGGAGGGGCCGGGGGCTATATCTATAAGATGGCCAAGGGAAAAGAGGCTTCCTTCGAAGAAGCCCTGAAACAGCTCGAAGCGATCGTCGCCAAACTGGAATCCGGCGATGCGAAGCTGGAAGAGTCCATACGCCTTTTCGAGGAGGGAATGAGGCTGTCGGGAATTTGCCAGAAGCGCCTGGACGAGGCCGACAGGAAGATCGAGGTGCTTCTCCGGAAGCCGTCCGGCATAGAACGGGAAACCGAGGACGAAAGCGTCATTCTCGACAAAGATGGTTGAGGCGGGTTCTACCCCGGCAACTGCTTTCGAACGCCGGCGCATATTGGTGGAAGATCATCTCCTCCGGTTTATCGACGTCAGCGTCTGCCGGATTCCGGAGAGGCTGCGGGAGGCGATGGAATATTCGCTGTCGGCCGGCGGCAAGCGTATCAGGCCGGTGGTGCTCCTGTCCGCGGGGAGCGCGGTGGGCGGGGACGAGGGAGACCTTCTGCCGTTCGCCTGCGCCATCGAATATATCCATACCTATTCTCTTATCCATGACGACCTGCCCGCCATGGACGACGACGATTTCCGGAGGGGCAAGCCCTCCAGCCACAAGGAGTTCGGGGAGGCCACGGCGATCCTCGCGGGAGACGCGTTGCTCACGGAGGCGTTCCGTGTGGCGGGCGAATCTCCGATGGCGTCGAAGAATCCTGGAAGGGCGCTGGCGGCGGTTGCAGTGCTTGCCCGCGCAGCCGGAGCGGAAGGAATGGTCGGCGGCCAACAGCTGGACCTGCAGGCCGAGGGGAAGCCGGCCGACCTTTCCGGCAAGGAGGAGATAGACCTCCGCAAGACTTCGGCGCTCATTTCGGCCGCGGCGCGCATGGGCGGAATTCTCGGCGGCGGAAACGAAGCGCAGGTGGAATGCCTGGCGCGGTACGGCCGGGCGCTGGGATTGCTGTTCCAGGTTACAGACGACATCCTCGACGAGACGGGCAGTTTCGAGGAGATGGGGAAAAGCGTCGCCAAGGACCGGGCGCGCGGCAAACCGGCCTATCCGGCGTCGTTCGGAATGAAGGCCGCGCTTGCGCGCGCGGAAGCGTTGAACGCGGAGGCAATGACCGCTCTTTCCTCCTTCGGCGAGGAAGGAGACGCGTTGCGGGATATCGTCCTCCTCGTAACGGCAAGGAGATCGTGATGGGCAAGGAAATCGCAATGCCGGATGCGCCGGTTCCGATTCTTTCCGGCATACGCTCACCGGCGGACCTGAAGAAGGTCCCGCGCGAGAAGCTGCCCCAGGTCGCGGCGGAGCTTCGCGACCGGATCGTCCAGTGCGTATCGAAGACGGGCGGGCACCTCGCCGCAAGCCTGGGAGTAGTGGAACTGACCCTGGCGCTTCATTACGTGTTTTCCTCTCCGAAAGACCGGATCGTCTGGGACGTGGGCCACCAGGCGTACGCGCACAAGATCGTCACTGGCCGGGGCGACGCGTTTTCCACGATTCGCACCCTCGGGGGGATTTCCGGGTTTCCCCGTCTTGCGGAGAACCCGTGCGACGCGTTCGGGACGGGACACTCGGGCACATCCATCTCCGCAGCCCTCGGCATGGCGGTTGCGCGCGACATGCGGAAGGAAACGCACAAGGTCGTGGCTGTAATAGGGGACGGATCGCTTTCTTCCGGGTTGGCGCTCGAAGGGCTGAACCAGGCGGGGCATCAGAAACGGAACCTTGTCGTGGTCCTGAACGACAACGAATGGTCCATTTCCCAGAATGTCGGGGCGCTGTCGGGCTACCTGAACCGGATCATGACCGGGAAGTTCTACACCTCTTTCCGGAAACGGGTGGAGAACTTCCTCAAATCGATGCCGAGGGGCGACATCATGGCCCGGATCGGAAAGAGGGCCGAGGAGCTCGCAAAGGGATTCATCGTCCCGGGAATTCTGTTCGAGGAGCTCGGTTTCACGTACATCGGACCCATTCCCGGCCACAACATAGAGGACCTCATCGGCACGTTCCAGAACCTGGAAAACTTCGAGGGGCCGGTTCTGATCCACGTGGTTACGAAAAAGGGAAAAGGATACGCCCCCGCAGAGGCGAACCCGGAGTACTTCCACGGAGTAGGCAGTTTCGACCCGGCGACGGGAAAGGGATCGGGGAACGGCAAGCTTCCCTCCTACACGGACGTTTTCTCCGACACCATCGTGTCCATCGGAGCGGAGAATCCGAAGGTTGTCGCCATCACGGCGGCCATGTGCAGCGGGACCGGTCTGGTCGAGTTCCGCAACGCATTTCCGGACCGGTTCTTCGATGTGGGTATCGCGGAAGGACACGCAGTGACGTTCGCCGCGGGTCTTGCCCGGGAGGGAAAGATCCCAGTCGTAACGATCTATTCCACGTTCCTTCAGCGTGCCTACGACCAGATCATCCACGACGTGTGCCTGCAGAACCTGCCGGTCGTGTTCGCCGTGGACCGGGGGGGGATCGTCGGGGCGGACGGCGCGACCCACCAGGGGCTGTTCGACCTCTCCTTCCTGCGGCACATCCCCAACATGTCGGTGATGGCCCCGGCAAACGAAGTGGAGTTTCCGGAAATGCTGCGCGCGGCTGTTTCGTCAGGACGCCCCGTCGCCATACGGTATCCCAGGGGATGCATAACCGGGGTCGATCCGCAATCCGTTCATTCACCGGTGGAGTGGGGAAAGGGAGCCCTTCTTCTCGAAGGGAAGGACCTCCTCATACTCGCTGCCGGCGCCACCGTCGTTCCATCGCTGTTCGCCGCGGAGGAGCTGCGAAAGAGGGGGATTTCCACCTCCGTGGTCAATGCGCGTTTCGTCAAGCCCCTCGATGCGGACCTGATCCTCCCCCTGGCGCGGCGGACTGGCCGCGTGCTTACGATCGAGGAGAACGTACTCGCGGGAGGGTTCGGAAGCGCCGTGCTGGAGATGTTCGAGGAGCATGGAGAGCATCCTCCCCACGTGCGCCGAATGGGGATACGCGACGTTTTCGTGGAGCACGGTTCGCAACCGGAGCTTCGGGAAATCCACGGGATCAACGCCGACGCGGTGGTCGCCGAGGGGATGCGGATGTGCGGACACGGCAAGACTTTCCTCCCCGCCTTGTTCAATGGCATCCGCTCACGGCTCGAAAGGATTGTCTGAAGCGCCGCCGAAATCACTTCGGGTCAGGCTGGACGCCGAGCTCGTCGCGCGCGGGCTGGCGGAATCCCGCATGAAGGCGCAGGCGCTTATCCTGGCCGGACGCGTCCTTGTCGACGGATGCGTGGCGTCGAAATGCGGGTCGCCCGTGCGCGCAACCCAGCGTGTGGCTGTAGCCCCAGCGCCCCGGCCGTACGTCTCGCGCGGCGGAAGCAAGCTTGAGGGCGCCATCGAGGATTTCGGCCTTTCCTGCGACGGGAAGGCCGCCCTGGACGTCGGGGCATCGACGGGCGGGTTCACCGATTGCCTGCTGCGGCGCGGCGCACGGAAGGTTTACGCAGTCGACGTGGGGGAAAAGCTGATCGACGACCGGCTGCGGCGCGATCCGCGTGTCGTCGTGATCGAAAAGATCAACTTCAGGCATGCTCCGGCGGACCTTCTCCCCGAAAAAGTCGCCATTGCGGCAGTGGACGTTTCCTTCATTTCCCTAAGGCACATCCTGCCGTCCCTCGTTCGGTTCCTGCTTTCGGGCGCGGAAGTCCTTGCGCTTGTCAAACCGCAGTTCGAGGCGGGAAGGGCGGCGGTAGGCAGGGGAGGCGTCGTCCGGGACGACGGGAAAAGGCTGGAGGCGGTTCTCGGCGTAAGGGAGTTCGCGGAGAGGCTCGGATTTGCCGTCGAAGGCCAGGCCGAGAGCCGTATAAAGGGCCCAAGCGGGAACAGGGAGGTATTTCTGCACCTGCGCTGGACGGGGTGCACCGACGCAGAATGGCCTTGACTTTCCTAAAAATGAGCGGTAGTTTTTATCATAATGAGCAATATTTAGTATAAATTAGATATAATTAACTCACCTTAATCCGGTGAATGCGAGGTGGATCATGAAATCACGGCCGGCGGCGTTCCTGGCGGTAGTCATGCTTGCTGCATTTCTTTCG
>JACRCO010000044.1 GCA_016218975.1 Deltaproteobacteria bacterium | reverse complement strand
TGTTCGTGTACGGTATCTTCCGGGACGAGATCGGCGAGGTCCTGTTCAACGCCGCGATGCTTTGACTGTCCTGCATCGGGGTCGGGTGATCCCGTGAAATTCCTGAAGCGGCGGATCTTCCAGGCGCTGGGCACGTTCCTGCCGAATTCATATCTCCAGGGTTTCTCCCTTGCCATAGTGGACGGGGCGCTCAAGGTCTCCCCCGCGTTGTACCAGGGATCGCTGAAAAGCGTCTGCTCCCCGCTGCTGAACTGCTATGCCTGCCCATCGGCGTTGTTCTCCTGTCCGATAGGTACGCTTCAACATTTCATGGTGACGGGGAACTTCCCTTTCTACGGGGCTGGTACGCTTACACTCGTAGGCGCTTCGGTGGGGCGGATGACATGCGGCACGCTCTGCCCGTTCGGGTTCCTCCAGGATCTTCTGTACAAGTTCCGAACGTGGAAGGTACAGATACCTGTCTGGACGAGGTACATCCGGTATGTCGTACTTGCCGTCCTCGTCTTCCTTATTCCTTATATCACCCACGAAAACTGGTTTTCGAAGCTGTGCCCCATGGGGACGCTGATCGGCGGCCTTACATGGGTCACCTTCGACCTGAACGTCCGCTCGATGATCCGTTACCTCTTCTGGGTGAAGATCGGCATCCTTCTCTTTTTCGTGACGACGTCGATCATGGTCAAGCGCCCGTTCTGCCGTGCGATCTGCCCGCTGGGGGCGATCTTTTCCGTTTTCAACAAATCCAGCTTTCTTCAGCTTGCGTGGAACCCTGACACCTGCACGAAGTGCGGGAAGTGCCGTAAGATATGTCCCGTCGACATACGCCCCGACCGCAACCCGACGAACCCTGATTGCCTTCGCTGCCTCGACTGCACGCGCTGCCCGAGCCTGAAACTGACGACCGTTTTGCATAAAAACCCGTTTGCCGCGCCCGCGGGTGGAGGACATGGGCCGGGGGGGTTGGAGGAGGTATTGTCACGGTGAAAACAGCGAAGTGGTTCCCTCATCTGCTGCTCCTCATGATCCTTGCGCTGCCGACGGCGGCCGCCGGGGATATTACCGTCCTGTTCCCGCCGGACCTTACGCTGGCGAGGGACGGGAAGATGAAAATTTTCGCATTCCGTCCCGTCGGCGGTCCCGCATCCGTAACGGTCAACGGTGAGATCAAAGATCCGCTTAAAGGGAACAGCCTGCAAAGCGGGCAGGTGGACCTGAATCCCGGCGTCAACCTGCTGAACGTCGGAGGGAAACGGATCCGTGTCTACCTCGATCCGAAAGCGGGCGGGGACCGGGTCCGCGTTCTTCCGGAAGGAGAGGAATCCGCCATCGAATTCCAGGCCTATCGCCTCCACCCCGCGCTGGACGACGGCTGCGAGGGATGCCATTCGGTGGACGGGATGAAGCTCAAGGTGAAGGAGCAGAAAGAGGCGTGCTACGCATGCCACGACAATTTCGAAAAAGATGAAGGGAAGAAAAAATACGTTCACTCGCCGGTCGCCGCGGGAGAGTGCACAGGGTGCCACGATCCCCATTTCGCCGTCCGCCCGAAGCTGCAGAAGCTCGAAAAAGGATGCCTCGAGTGCCACGATCCGCAGCCGGAAACCGCCTCCGTCCATTTGCCGGTGAAGGAACGGCAGTGCACCGGCTGCCACAGCCCGCACGCGAGCGTCGTCCCGCGGCAGTTGGTCCGCGGCGGCAACGATCTTTGCCTGGGATGCCATGGAAAATTGCACTCCCATCATCCGTTTGGGCCCGGCGGAAAGCGCCAGGTAGTCGTCCGGGTCCCCCCCGATATTCCGAGGAACAGCGCGGAGTTTGCATGCCAGGCATGCCATCTTCCGCACCAGGCCCCCGAGCGGCGCCTGTTGCGAAAGGACCAGGGGGAATTATGCAGGACGTGCCACCCCGTATGACCCGCCTTTGACGGGATAAACGCGAACGATGCGATTTTTCCCAAGCCAGCTGTTCTTCAAGATGTCCCTGTCCATAAGCCTGGTGCTGGCGGCCATCTTCGGAACGTCGTCCTATATCGCATTTCGAATCCAGTCCCGTCAGGCTCTCGATTCCACACGCAACCAGGCGATCCTGCTTACGCGGGCGTTGAAAAACACGATCCGCATCGGGATGGAAAGCGGGCACATCGCGTCGCTGTCATCGACTTTCCAGACCGTAGGCTCCCTCCCGGGAGTGGAGAAAATGAGGGTGTTCGACGAAGAGGGCCGCATCCTCTACTCCGCGAAAGCATCGGAGGTCGGGATGCCGACCGACCAGCTTGACTACTCCGTCTACCGGAGCCCGGAGAGGAGCACTCCCTTCCAGAGCGCGGACACGGGCCACCGCTCGTTCTGCATGGTGGAGCCCGTGGAGAACGAGCCTGCCTGCCAGCGCTGCCATCACCCGGATATCCGCGTGCTGGGTGTCCTGGACGTATGCCTTTCCATGGAAGAGACCGAGAAGAGGATCGCCGACAACGGCATACTGATGCTCTCCTTCACGGCGCTTGCGATCGTTCTCACTTCGGCGTTGACGGCCTTCCTCTTGAGGCGGTTCGTATCCACGCCGGTCGCCAGGCTTGCGGACACGATGGCATCCATCGAAGCAGGCAATATGGATGGACGGGTGGAAGTCCGGAGCGGGGATGAGCTGGGCCGCCTGGGAATCAGTTTCAACGAAATGATCCGAAAGCTTTCGGAAGCCCAGGCCGAGATAGAGAGGTTCCATCACCGTCAAATGGTCCGGGCCGACCGGCTTGCGTCGCTGGGGGAAATGGCGGCGGGCATCGCGCATGAGATCAAGAACCCGCTCGCCGGAATCTACGGGGCGGCGCAGATCCTCTCCCTGGAGTTCCCCGAGGGCGACCCCAAGCGCGAGATCCTCGACGAAATGATGGCGCTCATGAAACGCCTGGACAACACGATAAGGGACCTGTTGAACTTTTCCAGGTACACCGAGCCGCGGTTCACGAAGGCCAGCCTGAACGACGTCATCGAAAAGGTGCTTTTCCTCGTCACGCAGATAACTGAAGGGAAACGGGCGCGGATCACGCGGGAGTTCGACCCGTCGATGCCGGAAATCGAAATGGACCAGGAGCAGATCAAGCAGGTTTTCCTGAACCTCGCGCTCAACGCCCTCCAGGCGAAGCCGGACGGATGCGCCCTGACCGTCCGTACTTATTCTGAAGTGCCGGCGGACGTTCCGGACGTCAAGCACCGCTCCCGTTTCGTCATGGCCGCAGTGGTCGACGACGGCCCGGGGATTCCTGCCGACCGGCTCGGAAGGATATTCCAGCCCTTTTTCACGACAAAGGAGGCAGGGACCGGCCTCGGCCTTTCGATGACGCGTAAGATCCTCGACCTGCACGACGGGTGGATCACCGCCGCGAGCGAGGAAGGCAAGGGCGCGATCTTCACGGTATTCCTGCCGAAGGAAAAACTCTGATGGCGCGATCAAGGATAATTGTCGTGGACGACGAGCGGATCATACGCTGGTCGATCCAGCAGGCGCTGGCCCAGGACGGCCACATCGTCTCCACCGTGGAGACCGGCGAGGAAGCGCTTGCGCAGGCGGCGGACGAGATGCCGGACCTCGTATTCCTGGACATTACGCTTCCCGGGATCGACGGAATCGAAGTCCTTCGCCGCCTGAAGGCCATGGATCCGTCCGCCACGGTGGTGATGGTCACCGCTACCGATGACCTCAAGACCGCAGTCAAGGCGATGCAGCTCGGGGCGCACGACTACGTCAGCAAGCCGTTCGACCTCGACCGGTTGAGGGTCATCGCGCAGAACGCGCTGGACCGGCACGAGCTCCGCCAGGAAGTCGAATATCATCGCAAGGAAGCGGTGAAGAAGTACGGCTTCCATCGGATCGTCGGGACCAGCCGCAAGCTGATGGAGGTGATGGAAATCGCCCGGAGGGTGGCGAATTCCGAGGCGACCACCGTCCTTATACAGGGCGAGAGCGGGACGGGCAAGGACCTGCTGGCGCAGGCAATCCATTACGAGAGCAGCAGGGCCGCCCGGCCGTTCATTCCCATAGGCTGCACGGCTCTTCCTGAAGAGCTGCTGGAATCGGAATTGATGGGGCATGAGAAGGGGGCCTTCACCGACGCGAAAGCGACCAAGAAGGGCCTCTTCGAGATCGCGAACGGCGGCACGGTCTTCCTGGACGAGATCGGCGACATGAAGCCCGGCCTCCAGGCGAAGATCCTCCGCCTCATCGAGAACAGGACGTTCCGGCGCGTAGGCGGGAACCGGAAGATACCGGTCGACGTCCGGATCATCGCCGCGACGAACAGGAACCT
>JACRCO010000043.1 GCA_016218975.1 Deltaproteobacteria bacterium | reverse complement strand
GGGAATGACGACGAGCGGAAGATATTTCCCGGTATTTTTCGATCTGCGCGGGGCGCGCATCCTCGTAGCGGGGGCCGGAAAGGTGGCGGAGCGGAAAATCCCGGCGCTGCTTGCGCACGGGGCGAAGGTGACCGTCGTCGCAAGGAAGTTTTCACCTGCGGTGAGGAGAATGGAGGAGCGCGGCGAAATCGTCGGGATCATCTCTCCTTTCCGCCCTGAGCACCTGGACGGCGCCGAGATGGCATTAGCCGCGACTTCCGACCCGGCTGCGAACCGGTTGGTCTCGCGGGAAGCAAGGCGCCGGGGCATCCCCGTGAACGTCGCGGACGTTCCGGAGGAATGCTCGTTCATCCTCCCCGCCACGGTCCGATTCGGATCTTTCACGCTCGCGGTATCCACGGGAGGGAAACATCCCGGCGCCGCACGCGCGCTCCGCGAATTCATGGAAGACCGCAAGGAGGAGATCTCGGTCCGGTTCGAGCGGGGCCGCAGGCGGCGGGATATCCGGCCGTCGAAAGGCAAGGTATACATCGTCGGCGCCGGTCCCGGCGACCCGGATCTTTTGACCGTGCGGGCGCTCGGCCTGCTGCGCGCGGCGGACGCCGTGATCCACGATTATCTCGTACCGGACGAGATTCTCTCTCTCGCATCCCCGAAGGCTGCCAAGGTCTGCTTCGCGCGCCGCGGAAAAACATCAGGCCACGGCTCCGCGCTCAAGCAGAATGCGATCCACGAAGCCATGGCCAGGCTCGCCCGTGCGGGGAAATCGGTCGTGCGGCTCAAGTCCGGCGACCCGCTCGTCTTCGGCCGCGGCGGCGAGGAAGCGGAATTCCTGGCCGCGTCCGGCATCCCCCACGAGATCGTGCCCGGCATAACGGCCGCCGTCGGGTGCGCCGCCTCCGCGGGGATCCCGCTGACCCGACGGGGCGCTTCCTCATCGGTGACGCTGCTCGCGGGCCACGAAGCGGAAGGCAAGGACGGAACGGCGATCGACTGGGAACGGCTGCCGCACGACGGAACGATCGCCGTCTACATGGGGGTCGCGAGGGCGGCCGAGCTTGCGCGGGACCTGATGGAGAAGGCGGGGTTTCCCCCGGCGACTCCCGTCGCCGTCGTGGAAAACGGAGCCCGCCGCGGCCAGCGGGTTTTCCGGGGCCGGCTCGCCGGCTTGCGACGCATCGCGGAAAAGGAAGGGATACGGTCCCCCGCCATATTGTTCGTCGGAAAGACCGCGGCCTGCGCGGTCGCAAGCAAGATGGATACGGAAATCATCGAGGAGCGAAACGATGGACCTTGCGCGAAGAGTGTTTGACGACGTTTCCCAGCTTATCGGCTCCCGGGAGAATCCGACCCCGCTGGTCCGCCTGAAGCGGATCGAACCGCCGGGAAGCGGCGCGATTTACGCCAAGCTCGAGTGGATGAACCCCTTCGGGTCGATCAAGGACCGCACGGCCAAGTACCTCATCGAGGGGCTTCTGGAACGCGGCAAGCTGCCTCCCGGGAAAAAGATCGTCGAGCCGACCTCGGGAAACACGGGGATAGCGATGGCCGCGCTCTCGAACCTGGTGAACGTGCCGTGCACGATCACCATCCCGTCGGGGGCGCCGGAGGAGAAGATCGCGCTTCTGCGCCTGCTGGGGGCGGAAGTCTGGCCCACACCCGACGATCTATGCCCTATCGACCACCCCAAGGACGGCGCCATCGC
Source organism: Deltaproteobacteria bacterium (assembly GCA_016218975.1). Classification (NCBI taxonomy): domain Bacteria; kingdom Pseudomonadati; phylum Myxococcota; class Myxococcia; species Deltaproteobacteria bacterium. The sequence goes on along the minus strand of JACRCO010000043.1, from coordinate 12,319 downwards.
GCTGGCCCGTTCATTCGTGACCGCAGAAGCCACGAAAGATGCGTACGTCATGCCGAACCAGTACGAGAACCCGGACAACGTGCGCGCCCACTACGAGACCACGGGGCCGGAAATCTGGGAACAGACCGGAGGGAAGGTTACCCACTTCTTCGCAGGGTACGGGACCTGCGGCACGATCACCGGCGTCGCAAAATACCTGAAGGAGAAAAATCCCGCTGTCCGCGTCATCGCGATCGAACCGGAAAAAGGACACCGGATCTCGGGTCTCAAAAACTTCCAGGAGAGCAAAAAACCCGGCATCCTGGACGAATCGCTCATCGATTCGACGGTCAGGGTACCCGACGGCCCCGCATACGAGACCGCAATCGCACTCGCCCGGGAAGAGAGCCTGCTGATCGGTCCCTCGACGGGGGCGATAGTTTGGGCTGCCCTCAGGGAAAACCTTCCGGAGGGAACGGTCGCCGTCTGCATCTCCCCGGACAACGCTTTCAAATACACCTCTTTCTTCGCCGATTACATCGCGAACGACGGAGTCCCCCAGGTGGATGTAAGCGCATGAAAGAAGCCGATTACAAGGAACTGAAAAAAGGCGGGATGATGCGCCAGAGGGAGGCGGGACATTTTTCCGTCCGTCTCCATGTCGTCGGCGGCCAAATGACGACGGGGCAGCTCTGCGCGATCCGGGAGGCGGCCGACCGCTTCGGGAAAGGAACCGTTCACCTGACGACCCGCCAGGGAATGGAGATTCCCTCCGTCCCGACCGAATCCCTTGCCTCCCTGAAGGAATTTCTTTCGGACTCGGGCGTCGGAGTGGGTGTCTGCGGCCCGACCGTGCGCACCGTGACGGCGTGCCAGGGGTGCCGCATTTGCCCGAGCGGAGCCATCGACTCGCCGGCGCTTGCGGACGCGGTCGACCGGGAATTCTACGGGAAGCCGGTCCCTCACAAGTTCAAGGTCGGCATTTCGGGGTGCGCCAACAACTGCATGAAAGCCGAGGAGAACGACATCGGCATCAAGGGTTGGATCGGGCCGGCGTGGAATAAAGAGGGATGCACTTTCTGTGGCGTCTGCGAGGCGGTCTGCCCGACGAAGATCGTAAAGGTATCGGAGGACGACGGCCGGGTCTCCGTCGATCTTGCGGGCTGCATCGGGTGCGGAGACTGCATCGAAGCATGCCCGACCGGAGCGATGGAGGAGGAAACACGCGGCTGCCAGATCTTCGCCGGGGGGAAATTCGGAAGGGTGCCGTCGCTTGGGAAAAGAATCCTCGGCGTCCTTCGCTCGGGCGAGGAAGCGATCGCCGCGATAAGAGCCGCCGTCGATTTCTTCCGTATCCACGGGAAACCGAGGGAACGTTTCGGCGATACGCTCCGCAGGACGGGATTCGAGGCGCTGGAAAACCACATGACGGAAAGGATGGGTAAGAGCGCATGACGCCGATGCTCGATATCACGAGAGATGTCTGCCCGATGACGTTCGTGAAAGTGAAAATGGGCCTTTCGAAGATGACCACTTCGGAACATCTGGAAGTCCGCCTGAAGGAAGAGGCGCTGAAAAACGTGATCTCCTCCCTGAAGTCGGAAGGGCACAAGATCGTCCGGGTGGAAAAGCAGGGGGAAATCTTCCATATGGTGATCGAGAAGTCGGAGACGCGGAGTTCAACCGCTTGACGAATGAATCCCTATATATAAAATAGACATTATAGATAACACATCGATGAATGGAGGAAGGATGAGGCTTTCGAAAAAAGCGGAATACGGTCTGAGGGCGCTGATCTATGCCGCCCGATTCCCGGAAGGAACCACATTCCAGATCAAGGACCTCGCGGAAAAGAACGGGATTCCGAAGAAGTTTCTCGAATTGATTCTCCTCGAACTGAAAAACGCGGGCATCCTTCGCAGCCGGAGGGGAGTGGGGGGCGGCTACCTGCTGGATCGCCGGCCGGACACAATCCGCTCCTCGGAGATCATCCGTGCGATCGAGGGGCCCGTGCTGCAAACGGGAGAAACGAAGGGGAAGGGGAATCAGGAAGGCGAGGAGGTATCCCCCGCGGTATGGCGGCTGGTCAAGGAAACATCCGAGGCCATTGAGACGGTCCTGGACAGGTGGACGCTGGCCGATCTCGCTCGCGAAGAACTGGAAGCGGCGGAGCGGAAACGGCGCCATGTAATGTATTTCATCTGACGGAAACGGAGAAAACGGGCTTGGAGCGAAAACGATCTATCGATACGCTTGCGGCGCAGGCAGGAGTGGGTACGGACGCAGCCTTCGGAGCGGTGAGCGTCCCCATTTACACAACGGCCATCTACCGGTACGAGGCATTCGGGAAGCACAACGGATTCGACTACTCACGTTCCGAAAACCCGACGCGGCAGGCGGCGGAGAAAGCGCTCGCCGAACTCGAGGGCGGGACGAGAGCCACGGCCTTTTCGTCAGGAATGGCTGCCATCTCGGCGGTCATGACGCTGTTTTCGGCGGGCGATCATATCTTGTGCTCAGACGATCTTTACGGGGGGACGTACCGCCTGTTCGAGAAGGTTCTCAAACCCTACGGCCTCTCGTTCGACTACGTGGACATGGGCGATCCCGCCGCGGTGGACGAATGCATCGCGAAGGAAACCCGCGCCGTATTCATCGAAACCCCCACCAACCCCCTGATGAAGATCGCGGATCTACGGGAAGTGGCGCGCGTCGCCCGGAAACGCGGGGTTCTATCCATCGTCGACAACACGTTCATGTCGCCTGCCCTGCAGCTGCCGCTCTCTCTCGGAATCGACATTGTGGTGCACAGCGCCACCAAGTTTTTGGGCGGGCACAACGACCTGATCGGCGGCGCCGTGATCGTCTCCGATCCGGACCTCGGCGAGAAGATGCATTTCGCTCAGAAGGCGGTCGGGGCTATCCTCTCGCCGTTCGACGCCTGGCTGCTGCTGCGCGGGATCAAGACGCTCGCGGTGCGGGTGGAGCGGGCACAGCGGAACGCGGAACGCGTGGCGGCCTTCCTTGCGGGGCACCCGTTCGTCGGGAAAGTGTTCTTCCCCGGCCTCCCCGGCCACGCAAGGCGCGACCTGCATTACACGCAGTCCACCGGCCCCGGGGCGGTCATCTCGTTCGAGCTTGGAAGGGAGGAGGCCGTACCCCGGTTCCTGGAGGCGCTTCGACTCGTCATCCTTGCGGAGAGCCTGGGCGGCGTGGAATCGCTGGTTACCCATCCTTCCACGATGACGCACGCGGACATACCGATCGAGGAGCAGGCCGCGGTGGGGCTTACGCCCGCGCTCGTTCGTCTCTCCGTGGGGATAGAAAGCGCCGACGACCTGATCGCGGACATCGGGCAGGCGCTGGAGGCGGCTCAGCGGGGGGGCTGAGCCTCCCGGGACGAGCCCCATATCGGCGGCTCGTCCCGGGCGTTGTTAGCGGTCAGCGGACTCCTTCGATCCCGGATCAATTATATCCGGCGGTTCCTCATTTTGAGCCGGCACCGGTTGCTCGTCCGCCTCTTCAGCGGCGGCACCTTCCGGCTTGTCTACGGGAGCCTCGGGCCCCTGTCGGCCGATCTCGGGGATGGATACAGGCACCTTTTCCTCCGGCGGCGGAGCGGCCAGCGTTTTCTCGACCTTGCGCTCAAGCCCCGCGATGTTGGGCGATTCGGCGAGCGCAGCCTTGTATTCCTCTTCGGTGATCATCTTCGCCGCGAACATGCGGCGAAGAATCCTGTCCGACCTACGCATAACCCGCTCCAGCTTCCGGTACGGATCGTAAACCTTGGGACCGGGCAGCATCGACACGAGGAATGCGCACTCGCGGACCGTCAACGCGGAAGGCGGCTTCCCGAAATAATAGGAAGCCGCGTGGCCCACGCCGTAAACCATCGGCCCCAGTTCGACGGCGTTCAGGTACAGTTCCAGGATCCGCGACTTTGAAAGCACGTCGTCCATGCGGCGGGCCAGGACGAATTCCTTGACCTTCCTGGAGATCGTCTTTTCCCGCGTGAGAAAGACGTTCTTGGCGACCTGCTGGGTGATCGTGCTCCCGCCGCGGACGAACTTCCCCTTCTGGAGGTCCGCCTTGAGCGCCTCCTTGATCGCTTCGAAATCCACCCCTTCGTGGGAATAGAAATTCGCGTCTTCGGCGGCGATGACCGCTTTTTTCAGAGATGAAGGCACGCCCGAAATGGGCGTCCAGTACCGGTTGCGGGGTCCGAGGACGAACGGATGATCTTTCCGGTTCCAGTCCTTGACGGTGATCACGAACGATGCGCGCGGGTTCTTCAGGGGCCCGACGGGGGGGAGGAATAACAGCGATCCCCCGATCCACAAGGCGCTCAGGAGGAAACCGGCGGCAGCGAACAGAAGGATTTTCCTGGAAATGCGGGGCCTGCGCACCAAGACATTATAAAACACCCGGGTATCGCGGGGCCTTTCAATAAATTGCCCTTCTCCGACCCCTGCCCATTCTCTGCCCTCCCTATCGTTTCAGGAAACGCGCAGGTAGACGGCGGCGACCATTGCTGCGATTCCGAGCGCAAGCGCCACCTTCGGCAGTATCACCTTTGAACGCTCGCGGATCGTCCCCTGCTTGCCACCCAGCAACGCCTCGGAGGCGATATCGCAAACACCCGGGATCGACGAGCACGACTTCGTCTTCGGGCAGATGGCGAATATGAACAGCATCGCGCCGGTGAGGCCGATCTTCAGCAGCACGTAGCGGCCCGAGGCCGTAAGCCACAGGGCATTGAAGGAACCGAGCAGCAGATATGCCTTCGCCGCCCCGCTGCCGACGAGAAGAGCGATGGATGTCCCGACCAGCTTCCTGAACCGCTGCTCCATGAGAGCGAGAAGAAACGCGCTCTGGAAGGTCACTTCGTTCTTCCGGAATACCGGATCGAGCACCGCGATATGGAATATCATCCCCCCAAGCCAGGCGATAGCGGCAAGCAGGTGGACGGCCGTAAGCGCAACATGCAGATATTCCATTTTCATGTCCTCCTGCCGACAGTCTGAGGGAACGGCGATCCTACCGCCTTGATGCAGGTCAAACGGAGGAAAAAGTTCAGGAACGTCCCCGTTTTCAGGAAAAAACTCAGGAACGTCCCCGTTTTTAAGTAAAGTGGGGGCATGCCTGACCAGGCGTTGACGTTCATCCTGTTGTCCGCCGCGATGCACGCCGGGTGGAACCTAATTCTGAAGACGAGCCGGCACAAGCTGGCCTTCAACGTCTTCATGCACGGATCCGCGATCGCCATCTTCTCCGCATGGTGGATCGCTACGCAGGGAGGGATTCCACTGCCCCGCGGAGAGGTTCTCCTGTTCACGCTCGGGGGCGGGTTCTTCTTCTCCCTCTATCACATGTGCCTGACGGCGGCGTACGAGCGGATCGACGTTTCCATCGCTTACCCCCTGACGACCACCGGCCCGCTCTACATACCTCTTTGGGCCTACCTGTTCCTGGGAGAACGGCTTTCCCTCGTGGGGATCGCAGGCATCTTCGTCGTTACGCTGGGCGCCTACATCCTGCAGGTGCGGGAAATATCATGGGTGGGGCTTTCCTTCCCGCTTCGGAACATCCGGCTCCCCGGGGTCCTGCTTGCCCTCTCGGCGGGAGTCTTCTATTCGGTGGGAGCGATAGTCGACAAGCGGGGAGTGACAATAATAGACGTCTTCCTCTACACCTACTACCTCGACATCGTTCTGTTCTTATTCCTTCTCGCCAACGTCGTCATGACGAAATCCAGGCTCCATTTCATCGAAGAGATCCGCATGCACTGGGCGCGCGGGCTCCTTGCGGGCCTCGTCCTCTTCGCCTCCTTCATTTTGTACCGGATGGGGCTCCAGATGTCGAAGGTGTCGTACGCCACCTCCGTGCGGCAGGCGAGCGCCATCATCGGCGTTCTCGGGGGAATCTTCCTGTTCCGGGAGCGGTTCGGGCGGATCCGGCTGATCGGTGCGGCTCTCATCGCCTTCGGGGTCTTCTGCATAAAGCTCGGGTAAGCGCCGCCGCCGGGAGAACGTCGCAACCCGAACCGGCCGATATTCCGCGGCATCTTAATTTGGCAATTCCATGGAGGCTTCCGATGAAAAAGTGGTTGGCATTGATCGCCGTCCTGATAGCCGCCGGGTGCGCTGGAGCGCCCGTCCGGGAGGAAGCAGGGGAACCGGTGCCCGGAGAAACGGTAGTCGATATCCTCGCGGACAGCTACTCCTTCACGCCTTCGCGCATGACCGTACCGGCGGGAAAGCACATCGCCTTCCGGATCCGCAACGAAGCTACCGTGATCCCCCATTCGTTCGTCCTCGAGAACGCAGGCGGAGGCGTGATCGCCCGCCAGCCGCTGAAAAAGGGAGGCGAAACGGTCATCCGTCTTTCTCCGCTTTCGCCGGGCATTTACACCTTCTACTGCGACGAGTCGTTCCTCGGAATGAGCCACAGGAAAAAAGGGATGGAAGGGAAATTGGAGGTGAAGGGAGAGTAATTCATGCCGTTCCGGGAATCACGCGATCCCGACCGCCGTCTCGCGCATGCGTCATCCGTATCGCCGCTCAATCCATGAAATATTCCTTCTTCTGGGTCTTCGGAGTCGTGGCGGCGGAAAGGCTGTTCGATCTGCGACGATCCCGGAGAAACCAACGGCGGCTGGAAGCGATCGGGGGGAAGGAGTTCTTCCCTGAAACGTTTCGTTACGTGGCAGCGCTGCACGCCCTGTTCCTGGCTTCGCTACTGCTTGAATCCTACCCCTGGCGGGTCCCGCTCGATGTGTTTACCGCGGTATGTCTCGTTTCGCTGGCGCTTCTTTCGGGCCTGCGCCACTGGTGCATTTCCACGTTGGGGGATTTCTGGAACGTGCGAATCGTGGTCGTCCCGAGGGCCCCAGTGATCCGTTCGGGACCGTACCGTTTTCTGCGCCACCCCAATTACACGGCCGCCGCGCTCGAATTCTTCTTCCTCTGCCTGCTGCTGCGGGCCCCTGTCACGCTGGCTGTATTCGCCTTGCCTGCGCTTGCGGTTCTGCGCCAACGTATAAGGCTTGAGGAAAAGGCTCTTCGGGAAAACACGGACTACTCCACGGCCTTCCCGTAACGAGACCGCATTTCTCACCAAGGTTCGTAACGAGACGGTGGAGACGGGTATGGCTACAAGGCGTCGCGACCTGATCATGGTTCGGATCAACCGCCTACGTACCCCCGCGTCTTCTCCAGAAACGACGCATCGATGGGGCGGGGCTTCCCCGTCTTGTAGTCGTACATGACCTGGACCGTCTCCGCCTCGGTGAAGACGCGCCCGTCCCGGGGGTCGAAGAGCGCGCACAGGAACCGGAAGGAGCTCCGCGACAAGTCTGCGATATGCATCCGCAGCCGCACGCGGTCCTGTAGAAGTATCGGAATCCGGTAGCGGACATTCGCCTCGGCAAGTATGAAGTTGATGTCCTCCACTCCGCCTGCGCCGAGGACCTCTGCGAAGAACTTCACGCGGCCCAGTTCGAACAATGACAGCGTCACCGCGTTGTTGACGTGCCCCATGGCGTCGATGTCGCCGAACCGCAAGGGAATGTCGGTTTCGTAATACCTCGCGGGGGCGGACGGAAGGCTTCCCCGGAAAGGCTCCCCGAATCTCCCCCCCAGGAACGCGATCTCGCCGGGTTCCTTTCTGACGTTCGGCCTTTCGTCCTTCTTCCGGGTCTCGTCGTCCAGGTCCTCGTGCTTTCCCGGATAACCGGCAGCGACCACGGCGATCGGCTGGAAATCCTCCGGCAGGGACAACGCGGCTTTCAGCGGAGCCTCCTTCCACCCCGCCATGGGATGCACGAGCAACCCCTGGTCGACTCCCCGGAGCAGCAGGCTCATCGTCGCAAGCCCGGTGTCGTGCAGGTAATATTCCCTGCGTTCGACCAAAGCGCCGTCCGCCTTTCTCGCGCCGGTCACGATAAGCACCGGAGCCTTCTTCGCCCAGGCGTTCCCCGTCTCCAGCGCATCCTCCAGCGCCGGGCGCTCCGCCGCCCCCATCTCCACGATGACGAATCGCCACGGCTGCCGGTTGGCGCAGGAAGGAGACCACCTCGCGGCTTCGACCATCCGCTCGATCTTCTCCCGCTCCACGGATCGGACCGAGAATGCCCGGCGGCTGCGCCTCGCCGCGATGACCTTGCGAAATTCCATCAGTCGTCCGCTCCTTATGAAATCCTACCGGGACCTGCTTCCGGTCTTCCGTGCCCGGCCCGGCGAACCCGCACCGTCCCGTTCCGCCGGAAGAAACCCGGCCAGCCCCCGCTCCGCCGCTTGTCCCGCGCCTGCGCGCAGGGACCGCACCGCCAATTGCGCGATCGCATCCCCAAGGCCGGCGCTTTTCTCCCTGCCGAGCGGTTCATCTATTTCCATCGACTCCACCGTCGCCACCTGCTCCCCTCCCGGAACGGGGTACGTCAACAGCGTATTCCGAAGGACGAGGCGGCGGATGCGGAAACGTTTCCCTTCCTTCTTGTTCCCTTCTTTTACTTCTTTTCCATCCTTTCCAACGGACGGCCGGAAGATCTCCCGCGCGTTCTGCCGTCCTTCGATCCTTTCCAGGCGGACGATTAGTCCCTCGGTCCTGACGCAGTCCGCCACGATTTCATCCGACAACAAGGAAAGGAGGCGGACATCCATTTCCGCCTTCCGCAGCGTCATGAATTCCTTATGGACGAAACCGGACGGATTGCCGATCCGAAGGCCGGCAACCTCGACGTCACCCGACAGGAGGCGCAACTTCACCTGTTGCGCGCTTGCCGGGGCGTGAAAGGCGGAATCGAGCCACTTGTTGGCGGCGCCGGTGGCCATCCTGTCGAAAAAATAGCCCAGGAAAAAACCCGATATGACGAACAGGGCGAGAAGGCCGGCTCCCGCCCGGAGAAGGTCCTGCCAGGTCCGCATGGATCACCCCAGTTGCGCGTTCCTTCGAGGGGCGTTGGTCCCCCGCGACGGGGCGGCATGGGAGGATTTTTTCATCCGTTTCCCTTTCGCGTGTATCTTTCCGCGTCCCGCTTTCCGTGCGGTCATCTTCCCCTTCGCCTTCCCCCGCTTCTTCGCATAAACAGGCGGCGTGGAGCCCGGATAGCCGAAGTACGTGTTGAACGCTTCCTTTCCCACGTAGCTTCCCTTGATCTTCCAGCGGCTGTCGTTCACCACGAGCGCCGCCACGGCGAGCTCGGGATCGTCCACGGGGGCGACGCCCGCGAACCACTCGAAGTGCATCCTGGGGCTCCACCCGGAGAGCGAGCCGGTCTTCCCCGCCACCTGCATGTCCTGAAGAAGGGGCGTCGACTCCGGCGTGCCGAAGGTGCGCCGGGATGTGCCGATCTCGATCGTCTTCACCATCATCCGCAGTAGAGTGTCCGCCGTCTCGGGGTTCACGGTGTCGCGCCAGTTCGCGGGCTCCGCCTGGAACAACGGCGCCCCGTCCTTGTCCGCCACGTGCTCTATGAGAATGGGCTGCGGCATCCTTCCCGAATTCCCGATCGCCGACATGATCATCGCCATGTGCAGGGGGGAAACGTAAACCTCGCCGAACCCGGCGCCGGTGCGGGCCAGGAGGAATTCGTCCCGCGGAACCTCCGCCTGGCTCGGCTCCACCGGCAGGTCGAACGGGACCGGCTGCCCGAACCCGAACTTCTCCATGTAGCTGGAAAGCCCGTCGCTACCGACGTTGTTGACCGCCACCTTGCCGAAGACCGCGTTCGCCGACCGCGCGATCGCCTCCTCGAGCGACATGGAAGGAACCCCGCGCCCGTCTTTCGCGTGTAGCCCCTTTCGCGAGATCCCGTAGATGCCGCCGCGGTATGCGATTGCGTCATCAGGCAGGATGGACCCCTTCTCCAACGCCGCCGCCGCGGTGATCACCTTGATGAGGGAAGCGGCCGGATAGACCGCCTTGAGGGGCAGTCGCGGATCGGCCTCTCCCCCCCTGCGGTACCCGACCAGCGCGACGACACGCCCCGTGGACGGTTCCATCGCGGCGAAAACGCCGTACGCGGGATCGAACCTCCTGAACAGAGCGAAGATCCCGCGCTGCAGGTCCTCGTCCAGCGCCAGCGTGACGCGGGTGCCGTCCCTGGTGGTCATTTCGGCGTTGCCATCGGAGAGAAGCGCAAGGAGATCCTGTGAGGCGAAACCGTGGGCGGAAGCGGTTGTCCGGGCGTCCTGCGCCGGCAGAACGCGGGCTGGATGCGGCAGTTGATGCCGGTTTGCGGCCACGACGGCCTTACTCACACCCCAGAGCGAGACGGCGATTACGATCGCCGCCGCGATCCCGATCCCGGCCTTTCCCCGAACCCTGGGAGATCTCACGATTTCCTTGCGATGCATACGAGAGCCTCCGATTCGGGGGTAAATTCGGAGAAGGCGAAGTCGCCGTAAAAACGGATCGTATCGTAACCTTCCCGGGAGAGCTTTTCCCACAGTTCTTCAGGGTAAACGGGATAAAGGAATATTTCGTTGCGGAGAATCCTGGGCTCGTCCCCTTGCGCTATGCGGAGGGCGGTCTGGAACCGGATCCTCTTCGTACCCTCCCATACGTAACGCCGCCGGAACTCGATGCGGCTATCCTCCGCCCGCAGAAGCGGAAGCTCGGATACCTCCCTGCGGAAGAGCACTTCGTAGTTGAGTATCTGCAGCAGAAGCGATCCGCCTGCATCGGTTACGGAGGACGCATCCGCAAGGAAGCGGGCGGATTCGGCCTGGGTAACGTGCACAAGGGAATTCCCGAGGCAGAGGACGAGATCCGCCGGCGGAGAGACGAGGCGGGCCGTGTCGGCGAAACTCCCGACCTCGACGCGCGCTCCGGGAAAATCCGAAAGCTTCTTCCTCGCGACCGCGATCAGAGCCGGATCGGGATCGAATCCCACGCAGGAGATCCCCGCGGAGGCGAAATGGAGAAGCTGCGCGCCGGAGCCGCAGCCCGCGTCGGCCACCCGCCGCACTTCGTTCATTTCGAGAATTCTATCGAAAAGCGCCCGCTGGACATCGGACACGGGAAACAGCGCATCGTAGACGTCGGAGAGATCCGTATAAAACGCCAACGCTCCCCCTTTCGCCGAATATTGTACCAAGCGTTCCCGTCCATTCGGAAAAGAAATGAGATCAGATGGGGATGGTGCGCCGATTTTCGGGGAGGGGCCCCTCGTCTACGGGAGGATGGCCCGGAGGAAGTTCCAACCGGGGAGAGCGATGGAACGGCGGCGTTCCGAGCGGAGCCTCGCCTGACTCGCCGGGGGTATCCGGGCACTTCCCGACCCTCGCGAGGATTTCCTCGCCCTGCTCGTATATGCAAACCGGCGTCCCATGAATATATATCTGGCTGAACGGGGAATCGCCCACCGTCGCGGCCCGGTAGGTATGCCATCCTGCAAGAAGGAGGATCGCCAGGGTCACCGCCATCCCGATTCGAATCATTTTTCCCACAGGCGATCCTCCCTCTTCAAATCGTTGGATGCCTGCCGGACGCCGGGCGGTTCCCGTTACCGCATCGAAGAGCTTTTCTCACAAGGGTCCGCAGCTAATCCTTCATCCACGAAGGCGGTTTGTAGCGCGAATCGCGGGCTATCGCGACACCCCCGGGGCTCTCCCCCGCCGCGAACGGCTGACCCGGGGCCAGGAGAATCACCGAGTCCTTCACATCGAGAAAATTATCGAACTCCGAAGCGTCCCCCCACACGAAAAATTCGGCGCGGATACTGTACTCGCCTGGCCTGGCGCCTTTCGTGTCCCACTGCAGGGTCTGCCTGTAATATCTTTCCCCCTCGCCCCCGTAGACGTCCTCGCCCAGCCTCTTTCTCGCCACCACCTTGCCGTTCGCCCGAATTTCCAGGTCCCCCTTGGGGTGCCGCACGTCGCCCTGGTCCTCTATCACCATGTCGACCCGGATGACGTCCCCTACGCGCGCCCTGACGGGAGTGACCTTGACTTCCCGCATGATCAGATTCACGTAGAAACCGCCTCCGCCGTCCCCGATGTCGGCGAGCACCAATCCGCCTCGGCCGCCGCCCCGCGCCTGGTCGCCCCACAATAGCAGTGCGCAGCCCATTGCAATTCCCGCCATGATAAGTCGTCGCATATCTCCATCCTCCTGTCTATTTTGATGAAGTACGACGGGCTGAAATTCAGGCCGGGAAATAATTGCGATTTTGTTGCCGATGCAATATATTTGCATCTAATCGGGAGGAGCGGAGAATGAAAGCGGTTTTCGAGACCATTCGAAACCTCGGGCGGCCGGCCACACGCGGCAGGGGGGAGATCCTGCGGATACTGGGGGAAAGCGCCATTCCGCTCTCCCCCCGGGAAATCCGCTCCCG
>JACRCO010000042.1 GCA_016218975.1 Deltaproteobacteria bacterium | reverse complement strand
GTGGGGAAATGCGGATTCAGCCAACCATCGCTTTCCTGGCGGCACCGCGCCCGTCTTCGGTAAGGAAGAGGTAACCCCTGATCCGGGTGACGAGCCCGCGCCGTTCCGCGGCCGCGACTGCCCTTTCCGCGAAAGAAGATTCCCATTTCAGGCGTTCGTGGAGGTGTGACACCGTGTTCTCACGCATGGCCTCGGGGAGGCCCTCGTGGTTGTACAGGTGGACGGTCAGCATCGTCTGGGCGAACTCCAGGCGCTGGCGTCGCCGCCGTGTGACGAGGGCGACTATCCCCCTGCCCGGGGCGAACAGGCAGGCAAGCCCGAAGAAGATTCCCGTCATGGATGCCATCGAGCCGGCGATCGAAGCGTCCAGAAGGTGCGCGATCCAGTAGCCCGACACGGCGCTCGCGACTCCGAAGAGCATGCTCAGTAGAAGCATCCGGGAAAGGCGCTCCACGAGCATATAGGCCGTCGCGGGCGGGGCGATCATGAGGGCGACCACGAGGATCGATCCCACCGCGTCGAAGGCGCCGACGGCAGTCACGGAAACCAGCGCCATCAAGGCGTAATGGATGAGCCCCGGCGCGAATCCGAGAGCGCCTGCCAGACCGGGATCGAACGTGGCCACCTTGAGCTCCTTGTAGAAAACGCCGATGAAGATGACGTCGAAAGCGAGAATCCCCGACATAAGGTATAAACCCCTGGGGCCAAGATCATAGCCGAACGCCTCGAGCCGGTTGAACGGGGCGAACGCCAGTTCCCCCAGCAGGACGGCGTCCACGTCCAGGTGAACGCTGCCGGCGTGTCGGGCGATGAGTATCACGCCGAGGCTGAATAGCACCGGAAAGACCAGGCCGATTGCGGCATCCTCCCGCACCCTCCCCGAGCGGCTCACAAGCTCCACGAGGCTCACCGTCAGGACGCCGGTCAATGCGGCTGCCACTGCGAGCAACGGCGAGGCCAGGTCCTTCGTCACGAAGAACGCCAGGACGATCCCGAAAAGGATCGCGTGGCTGATCGCATCGCTCATCATTGCCATCCGGCGCAGAACCAAAAAAACTCCGACAAGCGCGCACGCGGACGCGGTCACCGCGGCGATGAGCAGGATCTCCAGTTGGGGGACGGTCATCCTTCGCTCTCCTCCCCGCCGGAAATGCGTCTCGCCTCCTTAAGCCCCCGCGGCGTGATCGCCCACCGGTTGGCGTCCACTTCGCGGGCCAGCCCCTTCTCCCGGAGCGCCTCCAGGCTCCGATCCACCCCCCCGTGGCCGAGGCTCATGGCGCGAAGGACCTCGATCGGATGACCGTGGTCCGGTTCCTCGTGCTGCTTCGCCAGGACGTAGAGATCGCTCAAGACCGCATCCGTCTGCAGCCGTCTCCGGCCGGCGCGCTCGCGGACCGCTCCCCACAGCAATCCGCGGTTCGGCGCGAACAAAAGGGACACGAAGACGAGGAAGCTTAAGGCAAGCACGATGGTCGGGCCGGTCGGCATGCGCGAGGCGCTGCTGCTGATCAGGACTCCGCAGACACCCGAAAGCGCGCCGAAGAAGCCCGAGATGGCGACCATGGCGCCCAGCCGGTCGGTCCACTGCCTCGCCGCGGCAGCCGGAGCGACGACCATGGCGCTCATCAGGACGACACCCACTGTCTGCAGACCCGTCACGATGGCCGCGACCAGTAACGTCGTCAGCAATATATCGAGCGGCCGGGTCGAAAAACCCAGGCTCTCGCCGTAATCCGGATCGAAACTCAAGAGCTTGAACTCCTTCCAGAAGGCCGCCACCAGGACCAGGATGGCCGCCCCCGGGACGGCGATCGTCGCGAGGTCCCTCCGCAGCAGGGTGGCTGCCTGCCCGAAGAGGAACCGGTCCAGCCCTGCCTGGGCGGCCACCGGCATTCTCTGTATATAGGTAAGCAGGACCAGCCCGAAGCCGAAAAAAACGGACAGGGTCAGACCCAGGGCGCTGTCGTACTTGATCCGGGTGTTTCCGACGATCCCCATGACCAGGAGCGTTCCCAGCCAGCCCGCGGCAGCGGCGCCCAGAAGGAGGGAAGCGGTCGATTTGCTCCCCGTAAGAAGGAAAACCAGGGCGATGCCGGGGAGCGCCGCGTGGGAGATGGCGTCTCCGAGCAGGCTCTGTTTCCGAAGGACTGCGAAGGAGCCGAGCACGCCGTTTACGATCCCCAGGGCGGCGGTGCCCAGGGCCACCGACTGCAGCGTGTAATCCGTGGCCAGGTTTCTTATTATCCCCGTTAACTCCACGGAAAAGCCCCTTTATCCGCCATCCTCGGGGCCTGCGAAAGTCTCCCCGGGGGCGTGGTGGGTCAGGTAGGATACGCGCCCTCCGTAGGCGAGCCGCAGGTTCCGCTCGGTGAACACCCGGCCGACGGGGCCGCTGTCGATGCGGCGCACGTTGAGAAGCGTCACCCAGTCGAAATATTCGGGGACGGTCTGAAGATCGTGATGGACCACGACGACGGTCTTCCCTTGAGCGCGCATCTCTTTCAGGAGAGCCACGATGGCCCGCTCGGTCGTCGCGTCCACTCCCTGGAAGGGTTCGTCCATCAGGTAGATCCGGGCGTCCTGCACGATCGCCCGCGCCAGGAATACCCTCTGCTGCTGGCCCCCGGAGAGCTGGCTGATCTGGCGGCCGGCGAACTCCTCCAGCCCCACCTTTTCCAGCGCCTCCAGGGCGAGAGCGCGCTCTTCACGGCCCGGTCGACGAAGCCAGCCCAGGATGCCGTACCGCCCCATCATGACCGTGTCGAGGACCGTTGTGGGAAAATCCCAGTCCACGCTGTTGCGCTGCGGCACGTAGCCCACCAGCCGCCGCATCGAATCGTACGGCTTTCCGAAGATGGAGACGGTGCCCGCCACGGGCCGGATCAGCCCCATGACGACCTTTATCAGGGTTGTTTTTCCCGCTCCGTTGGGGCCCACTATCGCCATTAGCACGCCGGGAGGCACATCCATGTCCACGTCCCACAGGACCGGCTTGTCCCCGTAGGCGACGGTCAGGTCCTCCACCCTGACGGCCGGCTCCGCTCCTTCGCTTTCGATAAGGTCTTTTTCCGGCGCCATTTCACTTTCGCGCATCGATCCCCCTGACTTCCAAAGAAGCTCCCGTCCCTCCCGCGGGCGTTCCCCCCAGGGCCGAAACGATCGTATCGACATTGTGACGCACCATTCCGATGTAGGTTCCTTCCTTCGTTCCGGGATCCCCCAACGCGTCGGAATACAGGCTCCCCCCGATCCGCAGCCGGAACCCCCCGGCCTCTACCGCCTCCTGGAGCGCCTCGATGTAACGGACCGGGACGGAGGTCTCTACGAAAACGGCCGGGATCCGGTTCGCAAGGATCAGCCGCACCAGCGCCTGGATGTCGGCCGTTCCGGCCTCGGCCACAGTACTGATCCCCTGGAGGCCGCGCACCTCGAACCCGTAGGCCCTTCCGAAATAATTGAATGCGTCGTGCGCCGTGATGAGCACCCGCTGCCTCGGAGGCACTCGCGAAGCCTGCTGCCGGACATAGCCGTCCAGCCCGGAAAGCTTTTCCAGATAAGCCCCTGCGTTCTTTCCGTAGGTTTCCGCGTGCGCCGGGTCCATCTCCGCGAGCGCCCGCGCCGCATGCGCCGCCGCTTCCCTCCAGAGAGTTACGTCGAACCATACATGGGGATCATAGGCGCCTTCGAACTCGGGAGGGCTCAGGAGCCGCTCCCGTGGAATCCCGTCCGTGACGGCGACCGTCCTCACCCTTTTCCCCATCCGCTCGAAGACCTCCGCCATCTTCCCTTCCAGATGGAGGCCGTTGTAGAAGATGACGTCCGCGGACGCCATGCGGATGACGTCTCCCTCGCTTGCCTTGTACAGGTGCGGATCGACACCGGGGCCCATGAGGGCGGTCACCTGCACTCTCTCCCGGCCGATTTCCCGCAGGAAATCCGCGATCATCCCCGTGGTGGCTACGGCGCGGATCCGCCTTCCGGAAAGATCGACTGCGGCAGGCTCGCCGGAAGTCCGCACACGCTCGCATCCCGGAGCGGACACGAGCGCAAAAAGAAGGGCCAGCGCGGTCATCCGCCGCATCGGGCTGTCTCCCTCTCCCCCCACGTTTTATCCGCCCGCGGGAAGCGCAAGTGAGAACTCCACCCCTTTCCCTTCGGGCAGATTGCGCACCGAGAGGATGCCGTCATGCTGGTCCGCGATTCGCGATCCGATGGACAATCCGAGGCCCGTTCCGCCGTCCTTTGTGGTGAAGAAGGGGTCGAAGATCCGTTCGAGCCTGTCCTCCGGGATCGGAGGGCCGTCGTTGGTCACACGTACGGTGTAGATCCGTTTTCCGCCCTGCCGCTCCCGGTCGATGGAAAACAGAAGCTCCCCGCCTCCCCGGGGGGCCATCGCCTGGATTCCGTTGATCGCGATATTGAGCAGCAGTTGCGTCAACTGGTCCGCGTCGCCCATCACGACCGGAACGTCGTCGGCCGTATACGGCAGCACGACCGTGATCATGCCTTCCTTGCGCGCCTGCGCCGCAACGAGTGACGAGACGCGTCCGACGACCTCGCGAAGGTCCAGGGGGCGGCGGTCGGAAGGCGCCGGGCGGGCGAAGGCGAGGAACCTTTCAGCCGTCTGCGCCAGCCTGTCGATCTCCCCGATGTGGAGGTCGAGCATCCGGCGCTCGGGCGCATCTTCGGGCACCACGTCCCGCAGTATTTCCGCCGTGCCCTTCATCGCGTGCAGCGGGTTCTTGATCTCGTGGGCGATCCCCGCGGTCAACTCCCCGAGGGCACCGAGCCTGCCCGCCCGGATGAGCTGCGATTCGATCCGCCGCTGCTCTTCCAGCGCTCCTGAGAGTTCCTTTGCCAGCTTCTCCTGCTTCTCCCTTTCCTTGCGCTCCCGGTCCACAAGCAGCCCCGCCACCACGGCAACGGTGTTGTAGAGCAGGATCTCCAGCCCCTTCTCCAGCGCGTCCGCAGGGTCCTGGGACACCAGGCTTGTGAAGGCGTGGGGGAAGTAGATGAGGGAGGCGAAAACCGATAGAGTGATCCCGCCGCGCACACCTCCCGAAAACGCCGCGAAGAGGATCGGCAGGTAATAAAGCCGCCGCGCCACATCGTGGACCCAACCGTGATGCGATGGCGTGCGATAGTGAAGTATCGTGATGAGGAGGCAGGGCAGCCAGGCCGTAAGGAGCATCCGCGCGGAAAAAACAGGCCGGAGGTCGGAAAGAATCGCCTCGCCGAAGGTCCTGGCCCCTTCGGGCTTCTCATCCATCGCGGCGGATCCCGTGCTTCTCTATCCGGTAGACGAGGATGTGCCGGGGGATGCGAAGGTACGCGGCTGTCTGTGTGATGTTCCCTCCCTTCAGGCGTAACGCGCGTTCGATGACCCTCTTCTCCAGGTCCACGAGCGACAGGCCGTCCGGAGGAAGAACGGGCCATTCGTCGGCGCCTTCCGCGGCCGACCCGTCTTTCCCGCCTTGCGTCCCCTGCCCCGCAGGAGGGAGATCGTCCATAGAGACATCGTCCCCGCGGCAAAGGATCGCCATCCTCTCGCAGGCGTTCGACAGCTCGCGGACGTTGCCGGGCCAGGGCCGTCGTTTCAACTCCGACATGACATTCGAAGGCACGGTCAAGTCCCGGCCTTCGCCGAGCCCTTTCATGAAATATTCCACCAGCGGCGGAATGTCCTCGGGCCTCTCCCGGAGGGGAGGCACGCGGATTTCGACGACGTTCAGCCGGTAGTAGAGGTCTTCCCGGAAGGCGCCTTCGCGGATAAGCGCAGGCAAGTCCCGGTTGGTCGCTGCCACGATCCGGACGTCGACATGAACCGGCCGGTCGCTTCCAACCACGTCGACCGCGCGCTCCTGGACCGCCCGAAGAAGCTTTGCCTGGAGAGGGAGAGGGATTTCGCCGATTTCATCGAGAAAGAGCGTTCCGCTCTCCGCCTGCCGAAACCGGCCCGCACGGTCGCGCACCGCGCCCGTGAACGCGCCGCGGGCGTGGCCGAACAACTCGGACTCGAGGAGTTCCCCGGGGATCGCCGCACAGTTGACCGCCACGAACGGACCCTCCGCGCGCCGCGACCGCACGTGGATCCGCCTGGCGACGGCTTCCTTCCCCGTGCCGCTCTCTCCGGTGACAAGAACCGTGGCTTCGGTCCCGGCAACCCGGTCGGCGATGGAGATGACCTGTTTCATCGCGGGGGAGGCGCTTACGATTTCCCGTTCGATGCCTCCTGCGCGTATACGAAGATCGCGCACTTCCGTGGCGAGCCGCCTGCGCTCGAGCGCCTTTTCCACGGAGTGGAGAAGCTGGTCGCGGTGGAACGGCTTGCCGATGAAGTCGTAGGCCCCTTCCTTCATCGCCTCCACTGCCGTCTCTACGTTCCCGAACGCGGTGATGACAAGCACGGGAGTGTCCGGGGCCTGCGAGCGGATCCTGCGCAGCACATCGATCCCGGAGATGCCCGGCATCTTGACGTCGGTTATGACGAGAGCGAACCTGTCGGAGGAGAAAGCGTCGAGCCCCTCCTGCCCGTCGGAGGCGGCGACGACCTCGTATCCCGCCTTCCGGAGATTGAAAAGGGCCACCTCCCGTCCGGCCCGGTCATCGTCTATGAAAAGTATGCGCTCGGCCATCGCCCATTCCGAATGCTGGAATTTCCTGTCTTATCGGATAAGTATGTCAATTGTCAGTCCGAATCACAATCGGGCATCCGACGGCGGCAACAGGCGGAGCGGTGTGCGGCTGCGGGGAATTTCCCGCGAAAAAAAAATTTGCCTGCCCCCCCTTGCGCCGGGAAAGAGACTTGTGGGATCATATTAAAAAACATAACTGATTAACCCAACCGGCCCGTCACGGCATTTTTTACGGTGGTTGCTTATGGCAGTGGCTCCGTCCGATATTTCTTCCGTTCTGTCGAGCATAATAGCCTTGGGAGCGAACGGCGGGGAACAGATTTACCTTCCGAAAGTCCACGCCGTTTTGCACCACATGAAGCAGCATAACCGGATGCTCGCAGGGCTGTGGTTTTCCATCACCGGCAGCGTATTCTATTCACGCGACATCGAAAACGTTCTTCGGGACCTTTCCTTCCAGGGCATCCTGAAGATCGAGGAAGGCTCCGTCGCCGTCGTAAAGAAAAACACGCTGCTCCGCGACCGGATGCGGCGTCTGCTCCCCGTCCGCCAATACCGAAAACTTCTCAGGGTCTCCCGGAACTTCCACGCACGCATGACACAATGACTTCCGCAGGAAAGGAGGGATATCCTTGACCGCCGAAGATTCGATCTTTTTCGGGATGATTATTGGCGTTGCGTTGTGGGCGGCGGCGATCGGGGGTATCGCGATCCTCGGCGCGTGGCTTCTGGTCCTGTTCGGTGCGAATATCCGGACAACCGGAGATATCGGGGACGTCGGAACACAAGGCGCCAAAGCGGTATCGGGTGCCACGTCAACTGTCACGGAACCCGCGGAAGAGGGCGGGAAGTTGGACGAGTGGGAGTCGGATCGCCGGGACCGCGCTGCCTGAGACGCATTTACCGGCGGCCCGCCTGTCTCACCGGGACGTAAACCTCTATTTTCCGCCCGGCAGCGTTACGATTTTGAACCAGAAGTCCGCAATGGCCTTGAGCACCTTCATGTACTGGTCGTAGTCCACGGGCTTCGTGATGAAGCAGCTTGCATGGTTTTCGTAGGAACGGACGATCTCCCTGTGGGAGCTCGAAGTCGTCAGGACGATCACGGGAATTTTTTTTAATGCGCTGTCCCTCTTGATCTCCGACAGAGCCTCCAGGCCGCTTTTCCCCGGGAGGTTGAGATCGAGCACGATCAGGTCCGGCAGGCTTGCGCCTTCCTTCCTCAGAACGGCTACGGCCTTCTCCCCGTCTTCGGCTATGGTCAAACGATGGGGTATTCCGTTCTCCCTTAACGCTTCCTCGATCAGCCCCACATCGCCGGGGTTGTCCTCGACAAGGAGCAGGCTGATCTGTCTCGCCGTTACGGTTGAGGCGCTCATCTCCCCTCCTCCCTATCGGGCAGGGAAAAGCGGAATACGCTTCCCTTCCCCGGCTGTGAATCGACCCAGATCCGGCCTCCGTGGCGCTCGACGATCCTTTTGCAAAGGGCAAGCCCGATTCCCGTCCCGGGGTATGTTTGCCGCGTATGGAGACACTGGAATATGATGAATATCTTGTCGTGGTATTCCTGCTTTATCCCGATTCCGTTGTCGGAGACGCTGAAGGTCCAATGGTTCCCGTTCCTCGCCGCGGTTACGTGAATCCGCGGCGGCTCCCCGCTCCGGAACTTGATGGCGTTGCCGATGAGGTTCTGGAAAAGGTGAACCATCTGGGTCGCATCGGCCGCGATGGCCGGTAGTGGATTCACGGTTATGGCCGCCCCGGTCTCCCTGATCGCGGCCTGGAGATTATCCATAGCACGCTCCAGAACGGAGGAAAAAGGCGTCATCGAAAACTCGGCCCCCTGGGACCTGACCCGGGAATAGGTCAACACGTCCTTGATGAGGCTTTGCATCCGCTTGACGCCGTCGACCGCGAACGCGATGTAGCGGTCGGCGTCCTCGTCGAGTTTCCCCTGGTAGCGGCGCGCCAGTATCTGGGTGTAGCTTGCGACCATCCGGAGCGGTTCCTGGAGGTCGTGCGAGGCGACATATGCGAACTGTTCCAGCTCCTCGTTGGACCTCTCCAGTGCGATCCTCTGTTCCTTCAACGCCTGCTCGGCGAGCTTGCGCTCCGCCACTTCCCTTCGCAGCTCCAGGTTGGCGGCCTCGACCTTGTTCTTCTCCGCGTCGAAATCCTCCAGTATGTTCAGGACCGCCTTCTGCGCGGATTCGAGCATCTGCTTTTCGGCCCCCGCATCGTCGAGGATGTTGAGGATAGCCTTCTGCGTCGCTTCGAGGCGGGCCTTCTCCTCCGTGAGGTCGTCGAGAATGTTCAGGACGGCTTTCTGAATCGCCTCCAGCCCGAACTTCTCCGATCCCGCGTCCTCCAGTACGTTCAGGATCGCCCTTTGCGTATCACGAAGCTGCTCCTTTTCGGCGCGGAAGTCCTCGAGGATGTTGACGATCGCCCTCGAATATTCCTCGAGGTCGACTCCCCCGAAATGCCGCAGATCCTGTACTGCGGGATATCTCACTGGGTGATCGCTTCCGAGGGCACGCGTTTTTTAAGTTCTTCAATATCCTTTTTAAGCTCGATCATTTTCAGCTCGCGCCCCACGGTTAGCTTCTGGAACCGCTCGAGCTCGGCCAGCCTTTCAAGCTCCTTGGTCCGCTGGTCCGCCACTTCCGCCTCGGCTCTTTTCTGAGCTGTTACGTCGCGGGCGGCGGCGAAAACCCCGAGCACGTTGCCCGGGGCGTCCTTATACACGGAGGCGTTGTAGAG
The DNA here is from genome assembly GCA_016218975.1 of Deltaproteobacteria bacterium. Classification (NCBI taxonomy): domain Bacteria; kingdom Pseudomonadati; phylum Myxococcota; class Myxococcia; species Deltaproteobacteria bacterium. The sequence continues at coordinate 2,005 of JACRCO010000042.1, read as the reverse complement.
AACATCCACAAGGTGGCCGTTCCGGTGACGGATCGTCAGGGGGTAGTCGGTGACGAACCCCTTCGAGAAGACCTGCTGGTACCCCTCGCGTGCCTTCTCCGGCTCGGTGAAGTAGTCCGAGAAGTCGGCGCCGATGAGCCGCTCGCGGGGGACGCCCGTTACCTTGATCGTGGCCTCGTTCACGTCGGTAATCTTCCCCTCGGGGCTGATCGTGACCAGCGGGTCGAGCGACGCTTCGATCAGGCTTCGAGCGTACTGGGATGCCTGCTTCTGCTCCGTCACGTCGCGGGCGGCGGCAAACACCCCGAGCACGTTCCCGCGGGCATCCTTGTAAACGGATGCGTTATAGAGAACGTCGACCAGGTGCCCGTCACGGTGGCGGATCGTCAGGGGATAGTCGGTGACGAACCCATTCGCGAAAACCTGCTGGTACCCCTCGCGCGCCTTCTCGGGCTCCGTGAAGTAGTCCGAGAAGTCGGCGCCGATCAGTCCATCGCGGGGGACGCCCGTTACCTTGATCGTGGCCTCGTTGACGTCGGTGATCTTCCCCTCGGGGCTGATCGTGACCAGCGGGTCGAGGGAGGCCTCGATGAGACTTCTGGCGTACTGGGAGGCCTGCTTCTGCTCGGTGACGTCGCGGGCAGCGGCGAACACCCCGAGCACGTTCCCCCGGGCGTCCTTGTACACCGAAGCGTTGTAGAGAACGTCCACCAGGCGCCCGTCCCGGTGACGGATCGTCAGGGGGTAGTCGGTGACGAACCCCTTCGCGAAGACCTGCTGGTACCCATCGCGGGCCTTCTCCGGCTCAGTGAAGTAGTTCGAGAAGTCCGCCCCGATGAGCTTCTCACGGGTGATGCCTGTGACCTTGATCGTGGCCTCGTTGACGTCGGTGATCTTCCCCTCGGGGCTGATCGTGACCAGGGGGTCGAGGGAGGCCTCGATGAGGCTTCGAGCATACTGGGAGGCGGCGTGGAGCTGTTCATCCGCTCTCTTGCGCTCGGTAATGTCGCGCGCGATGGAGGAAACACCGACCAGGTGGCCGCGCTTGTCGAAAATGGGAGAGACCGTGAGGGACACGGAGATCGTCTTTCCGTCCTTGCGCAGGCGGACCGTTTCGTAGTGTTCCACCCTCTCCCCGCTCCGGATCTGGGCCAGGATCAAGTCCATTTCGTCCGGGCGTTCGGGGTGGATGATGATCGAGATCGGCTTTCCGACGATTTCCTCGGCGGAATAGCCGTAGATAAGGTCGGCCGCGCGGTTCCAGCTCATTATTATTCCGTCGGCGGTCTTGCTGATGATTGCGTCGTCTGAAGAATCGACGATGCTCGCCAGGAGAGAGGTCCTCGAGTCTATTTCCGCCTCAACCCGCTTGCGCTCTGTAATGTCGCGTGCGATCGAGGATACGCCGACAAGCTTGCCGGATTTGTCGAAAACGGGAGAGACGGTAAGGGAGATGGCGATCGTCTTCCCGTCTTTCCTCAAACGGAACGTTTCGTAGTGCTCGACCCGCTCGCCGTTACGGATCTTGGCCAGGATGAGATCCATTTCGTCGGGCCGGTCTGGATGGATGATCATGGAGATCGGCTTCCCGACGATCTCCTTGTCGGAATAGCCGTAGATCAGCTCCGCCGCCCGGTTCCAACTCAGGATGACGCCGTCGGGGGTCTTGCTTATGATGGCGTCGTCGGAGGAATCGACGATGCTCGCCAGGAGCGAAGTCCTGGGATCTTGTGTTTCCCCCTTACGGTTCTTTCTGCGCAATGCGGATTGCATATCCGTTTCCTCCTGCGGGTACGTCTCGGACCGCGCGTCTTGTCATTCGCCAACGCGAGGCCCTTATTATCGCGACACATTCCTGCCAAAGAACGTCATGATGGAAATTCCGGGAATGATAAATTTGCTTTATTATATTATTAAACGTTGTTTGAATTAGGAATAATCTGCAGAGACGTAATCGCTCCGGGAGGAAGACACGCCATTATTGGAACGTGAATCCCGCACAATG
>JACRCO010000041.1 GCA_016218975.1 Deltaproteobacteria bacterium | reverse complement strand
CCGACGTGCAGGATGCCGGAGACCATCCTGATGTCCAGGTCAATGGGAGAGAGTTCGAGGAGCCCCTTCCACCCGTTCCGGATTCCCACGACGCGGGAATCGTAGGAATCGGACTTCCGGACAACGGCCCTGATCACTGCGTTAAGACCCGGGCAATCCCCGCCCCCCGTCAGCACCCCGATCTTCATGATGCGCTCCCCCTGCCGATACTGTCGCTCGCTGCCATCAATGGCAGTGAAGCAAAAAGAGGCGCCTCTCACCCGCAGCGCCCCCACATGTGATGCCGAATAATCGAAAACAGACCACAAAGTATAGCAGAAATCATCACATCGGGATTTGAAAGAGGAGGGGGCGATGTGCTAACGTAACATACTTATATTTCAGCGGGAAAGAAGGGGAAACCGTTGTCCGTCCCCGCACGGCGGCTCGTCAGGCTGTTATCCGGAAACGAAGCGATCGCCCGCGGCGCCTTCGAGGCGCATGTAAAGGTCGCATCCGCGTATCCAGGCACCCCGAGCACGGAAATTCTGGAGAATCTCGCAGGCTACGAGGGGGTCTATGCGGAATGGGCCCCCAACGAGAAGGTGGCGGTCGAGGTGGCGCTCGGCGCGTCGATGGCCGGAGTGCGCGCTCTTGCGGCGATGAAACACGTGGGAGTGAACGTTGCCGCAGACCCCATCTTTACCGCTTCGTACACCGGAGTGCGGGGGGGATTCGTCATCATCACCGCCGACGACCCCGAACTGCACTCTTCCCAGAACGAGCAGGACAACCGGCACTACGCGGTGGCGGCGAAGATTCCGATGCTGGAGCCGTCCGACTCGCAGGAAGCCAAGGATTTCACGAAGCTCGCCTTCGAGATGTCGGAGGAATTCGATACCCCGGTCTTCCTGAGAACCACGACCCGCATTTCGCACGCAAAGGGGACCGTTATCCTCGGGGAGCCGTCCGGCCCGGCCTTTTCGCCCGGGTTCGTCCGCGACCCCGCCAAGTGGGTCATGCTGCCGGTCAACGCAAGGCGGCGGCACGTGCTTGTCGAGGAACGGATGCGCGCCTTGACGGAATCGGCGGAAACATTCCCCGGGAACCGGATAGAGTGGGGGGACCGGTCGCTCGGGATCGTCACCGCGGGCGTTTCCTACCAGTACGTTCGGGAGGCATTCCCGGACGCTTCCGTGCTGAAACTCGGGATGGCGCACCCCCTGCCGTCGCGGCTTGTCAGGGAGTTCGCGGCCGGAGTCTCCCGGCTGGTGGTCGTCGAGGAACTGGATCCCCACATCGAGGCGCACGTGAAAGCGCTGGGGATACCCGTGCAGGGGAAGGAGATAATCCCCATCGTCGGCGAGCTCGATCCGCGCATTGTTCGGGAAGGGATCGCCGGCGGCTCCGTGCCCTTGAAGTCCTCGGAGGAAGTCCCCTCGCGTCCGCCGAATTTATGCCCCGGATGCCCGCACCGCGGGCTGTTCTACGTTCTTTCGAAACTTAAAGTGACCGTGGCCGGGGATATCGGCTGCTACACGCTGGCGGCGCTCCCGCCGCTGGGCGGGATGGACACCTGCGTCTGCATGGGGGCGTCCATAGGCAACGCGTTCGGGATGGAGAAGGCGCTGGGGAAAGCGGCCCAGGGGAAGTTCGTCGCGGTCATCGGCGACTCCACCTTCGTCCACTCCGGCATCACGGGGCTCATCGACATCGTCTACAACCGCGGCGCAAGCACGGTGATCATCCTGGACAACCGGACCACCGCGATGACAGGCGCTCAGGATCATCCGGCGACGGGCAAGACTTTACAGGAGGACCCGACGCACAGGCTGGATCTTCCCGGGCTATGCAGGGCGGTCGGCGTCGAGCACGTGTACATGGTGAACCCGCACGACATGGCGCAGACCGAAGCGGTCCTCCGCCGGGAACTCGCGCGTGAGGCCCCCTCCGTCGTTATAACCGAAGCGCCGTGCGTCCTTCTCCCGGAACACCGGAAGAAGAAGCGGCCGGTCTACGAGGTGATCCCGGACCTCTGCACGGGTTGCAGGGCATGCAACAAGCTGGGCTGCCCGGCGATCGAGTGGGTTCCGTTCACGCCGGAAGAGGCGGTCGCTGTGGGGAAGAAAGCCGCGCAGAAGGGGATGGCCCGGATCAACGCGCTTCTGTGCGACGGCTGCAACCAGTGCCCCCCGCTTTGCAAGTTCAAGGCGATCCTGGAGAGGAAGGATTGAGAGGCGTTAACGCGGGGAACGTTTTTCTCGCGGGCGTCGGCGGACAGGGGATACTCCTGGCTTCCGAGGTGCTGTGCGAGGCATTTCTGCTCGGCGGCTACGACGTGAAGAAGAGCGAAGTGCACGGCATGGCCCAGCGGGGCGGGGCCGTCACCACCCACCTGCGGTTCGGCAGGAAGGTGTATTCGCCGCTGATAGAGCCGGGAAAGGCGGACCTGCTCATAGCGTTCGAGAAGATGGAAGCGCTGCGGTTCGCGCATTTCCTGAATCCGGGCGGGACCGCGCTTGTAAACGTGCAGGAGATATTTCCGCCGTCGGTCGCCACGGGGCGGGAATCCTACCCCGTGGACATCGAAAAGCGGCTGGGCGAGTTCACGCCGAACCTGTTTTTCGTGGACGCGCTGGCGGCGGCAATGGCGCTGCGCGAGGTG
>JACRCO010000040.1 GCA_016218975.1 Deltaproteobacteria bacterium | reverse complement strand
GCGCCCCTTCGTTATCTATTTCCACCCCTGGGAAACGTATCCCGAAACCCCGCGGCTTGAAGCCCTCGGAGCGAAAGAGTCCTTTATCACGTATCATGGGATCGACGGCTGCCTGGGGAAGATCGAATCGCTGCTCAAGGATTTTTCGTTCGACACGATGTGGAACGTCATCCGCCGCCGGACGGAGTAGTCGATGGATGTGAAGGAATATTTCGAAAAGTGCGCGGAACGGTTCGACGGGTTCTACAGGGAGGAAAAGAGGGGGCTCATCGGGCAGGCGGCCCACCTGGTTTTCCGGAAGCCGGGGCTCGTCAGGCGATTCCAGGCGGCCGCGGATCTATTGGGCGATGTAAGGGGCAAATCGATTCTCGACGTCGGCTGCGGGTCGGGAATCTATTCGATCTATTTCGCCGGGAAGGGGGCAAGGGTCACAGGGCTCGATTTTTCCGATAACATGATCGCCCTGGCCCGCAGGAACGCGTCGGAAGAAAATTGCGAAGTGGAATTCGCCGGCGGGGATTTCCTGTCTTTCGAAACCGGCCGCCGGTTCGACCACCTGCTGTTCATCGGCGTTTTCGATTACGTGAGCCCCGGCGAACTGCCCGGCTACTTCGTGAAGGCCGCCGGAATGACGGACGGAAAGATCGTCGCTACGTTCCCGAAGAAATTCGTCCCGCAGTCGCTGATCCGGTATTGCTGGCTCAAGCGGCAGGACTGCCCGGTATATTTCTACACCCGGGACCGGATCGAGGAAATCGGAGGGCGCTTCGGTCTCCTCGCGAGATTCATCGACTGCGGCCCGATATGGACCGTGGCCTTCGACAGGAAACCTTGAATGATCAAGGTCCTCCACCTGGGGAAGTATTACCCGCCCGATCCCGGGGGGATCGAATACGTGTTGAAGAATCTCCTCCAGGCAACCGGTTTCCGCTTCGAGAATCATGCCGTAGTGGCCTGCAAGGGACCGCGCCACAGCGAGGAAAATGGTCCGGATGGGACGGTCTATCGGCGTAAGGAGATCGGCACGCTCTTCCTGACACCGATCATTCCGGGCCTCTTCCTGTTTCTCCTTTCGCTGAGGAGAAGGGAGAAGTTCGACTGCATCGTCCTCCATGCCCCCAACCCGATGACCGCCGCCGCCCTTTTCGTTTCCTGCCTGTTCCTGCCGCTTCGGGAGAAACTCGTCATCTATTATCACGGAGACATCCTCGTGGACGCGGCATTGCACCGCCTGGCATATTTCCTCTTCCGTCCGATCGAGAACTGGACGCTCGGGAGGGCGGACCGCATAGTTGCGACTTCGCCAAACCAGGCCGGGTTTTCCGGGAACCTGATGATGCACGCAGGGAAAGTGACCGTCATCCCGCTCATGGTGCCGGACGACTGGAGCGATACGACCGAAGAGGAAAGGGAGGAAGCGCGGAAGATCAGGGAGAGATTCGGGGCCCCCATGGCGCTGTTCGTCGGGCGGCTGGTCGCATACAAAGGGCTTTCCACCCTGGTGGACGCGGCGCCGATGGTGCCCCGCGGGACATTCCTGATCGTCGGGGACGGGCCGCTCGAAGCGGACCTGAAGAAACGCGCGGCGGAGCGTGGAGTGGAAGACCGCCTCATTTTTCTCGGCCGCGCGCCCGATCTTAAACCCTATTACCTTGCGTGCGACCTTCTCGTCCTGCCGTCGGCGTCCGCCGTGGAAATGTTCGGGCTGGTTCAGCTCGAGGCGATGAGTTTCGGAAAACCGGCCGTGACAAGCGACCTGACGACCGGCGTGACATATGCTAACTTGGACGGAAAAACCGGCCTCACCTTTCCCGTGGGGAACAGCGGGAAACTGGCCGAGGCGTTGAACAACCTTTTCACCGACGACCCGCTGCGCAAGCGATTGGGGGAATTCGCCGGGGAGCGCGTCAGAAAAGAGTTCCGTTCCTCGGTGGTGGGGGAGAAGTTCGTTCGCCTGGTTCAGGACCTTTGCGGCAAGGGAACCCCTGCATGAACGCGTCGCGCGGTAAAGGGATAATCGTCATTCCCGCCTACAACGAGGCGGAAAGCATCGCCGGAGTCGTGCGCGAGATCCTGGCGGAGAGCCTGGACATGGACATCGTCGTGGTCGACGACGGTTCCACAGACGCCACGGCGGATGTGATCCGCGGGCTTCCCGTGCAGGGCCTGTCCCACCCGATCAACCTCGGCTACGGGGTCGCGATCCAGACCGGGATGCTTCACGCGGCGCGGACCGGGTACGACTTCCTGGTCCTGATGGACGGGGACGGGCAGCATATACCCGCGGAGATCCCGAAGCTCCTTGCGGGGCTGGACGGCGGTGCGGACATCGTCATCGGATCGAGGATACTGGCCGGAAGCGGAAGCTACAGGATTCCCGCGCTGCGGCGCGCCGCGATCGGGTTTTTTTCGTTCCTGGCAAAGACGCTCGGGGGGGTCGATATCCGGGACGTCACCTCGGGCTTCCAGGCGATGCGCCGGGACGTCTTCTCCTTCCTCGCGAAGGAATACCCTGTGGATTTTCCGGACGCGGAAGTCGTCGTCATGCTGGGCCTGAAGAAATTCACGGCGGCCGAAGTGCCGACGCGGTTCCGCCGGCGGGAACGGGGCACGTCCATGTATTCGAGCCTCGGAACCGTCCTTTATTATCCGTTCAAGTCGTTTCTCGCTTCGTTCATCGTCCTTCTGCGTCTCTTCCGGGAAAGGAGGTAGGGCCGGGCCATGTCGTTCCAGGCGAAATTGATGATCACGGCGCTGCTGCTTGCCAACGCGGTGCTGGTCGTGGAGCTGCTACGGACGCGCAGGCTCACCGAATCGTACACGCTGCTGTGGCTGTTCGTCATCGCCGGCACGACGTGCGCCGCGTGGGCGGACGGTTTCCTCCAGCGGCTCGCGTGGTTTTTCGGGGCGGCTACACCGCTTTCGGCGCTTACGCTGCTGGGGCTTGCGTTCATCCTCGTCATGCTCATCTTTTTTTCGATGAGGATCTCCAGGTTGACGAAGGAATTGAAGGACCTGGCGCAGGAAGTGGCGTTGCGCCTTCCATCTTCCGGCAAGACGCCGAAAACGGAAGATCGTTGAACATATACATAGACGGGATGTTCTTCCGGTCCTCCGGGATCGGCAGATGCTACGAGAACCTTCTTCGTGCCCTGGACGAAGCGGACGACGTTTACCGGATCTGCACGCTCGTCCCGAAGTCCCGGGAAGCGGATTTCCGCCGGTCGTTTTCCTCTCGAAAGATCGACGCCCGGTTCGCCGATTTCTCCTACCTCGGAGCCGCCGATTTTCTGCGCAAGGGATCGCTCATCCGCGCCTTCCGTCCGGCTCCCGACATCTTTTACTTTCCGAACATCAACGTTCCTTTTTTCTGGGAAGGCAAGGCGATTACCCAGGTGCACGACCTCATACCGCTCTCCCGGCATTCCGATTGGCCCTGGAGGCACAGGTTCGCGTTCCGCGTTTTGGCGAGGCGGGCGCTGCGAAGGTCCTGCCGGGCGGTCTGCGTATCGGAGTTCACGAAGGGCCAGGTGATGTCCGAATTCGATATTCCCGGGGACCGTATCCTTGTCATTCCCAACTGGATCGACGACTGGTTTCTTCGCGGGAGCCCGATGACCGACCGGCGGAAGCCTTTCGTGGAAGGCGATTATCTCCTCTACATCGGCAACCGGTCTCCGCACAAGAACCTGAAAACCATGATAGAGGCGTTCCGGTCGCTGTCGCCCGACTTCCCGGATTTGAAGGTCGTCGTCGCCGGCGCCCGCATGCGGGGCAGGGATGCGGTGGACGATGCGGAATCCGACCCGGCGGTCGCCGGAAAAATAGTGCAGTTGCCGCAGGTACCGGACGATATGCTGCGCAACCTGTACGCGTTCGCGCGGGTTTTCGTGTTCCCCACGTTCATGGAAGGGTTCGGCATTCCCCCGCTCGAGGCGCTTTCATTCGGCGTGCCGGCGGTATGTTCGGATATCCCGGCAGTCCGGGAAATCTGCGGGGACGCGGTAAGGTACGCCGATCCCTTCGACCCCGGAGCCTTCGCCCGCGAAATCCGGTCCGCGCTCACCGATCCGCAGGCGAACGCCGAATTCCGCGGACGCGGGGTTGAAAGGCTGTCTCTCTACCGGAGGGAAAGCGCGCTTGCGCGGTACATGGATCTTTTCCGCGGTTGCCTGGAAGGCGATATGGGGAAGGCGGGGGCGGGGCGGCGGCGATGAAAGTGGCTTTTTGCACGCCGATGCGGATCGAAAGGGACGGGATCGGCGCGTATGCTCGCGAGCTTTACGCTCCGCTTTCGAAGCTGTGTTCCCTTACGCAGTTTCCGCTGGACAAGGACCCGCATCCCTCGAAACATTTCCGGGAGATGGCGGAAGAGATCAACAGGTGCGACGTTCTGCACACTGAGCATTCCTCCAATTTCTTCAAGGTTCCACTTTTCCCGTTCCGCGAGGGGTACAGGGATTTCCTCCGCCGCGTCAGGATTCCCCGTATGGTCGT
>JACRCO010000039.1 GCA_016218975.1 Deltaproteobacteria bacterium | reverse complement strand
TAGCAGTCCATTCCAAAGACGTCGTCGCGATCGGGAGTACGCGCCCCGTGCGGTACTCCCGATCGCTTGATGGAAAGGAACCGTCCTGGACCTGGTTTTCCAATATGTGGTGGCGGGGATCACGTACGGAACGATCTACGCTATCGTCGCCATCGGTTTCAACATCATCTACAACGCTACCGGCATCATCAACTTCGCGCAGGGCGAGTTCGTGATGCTGGGCGGCATGACCGCTGTCACGCTGAGCGGGTTCCTGCCGCTGCCCCTCGCCATCCTGGGCGCGGTCGCCGTAACTCTGGTCGTCGGCGCGGTCATAGAAATCGTGTTCATCCGCTGGCTCCACAATCCTTCCGTGCTGCGGATGATCATCATCACCATCGGCATATCTATCCTGGCCCGGGAGACGGCGCTTCACATATGGGGTGAGGGCGTCCGGTCGCTTCCCTATTTCACAGGGACATCGGAGACCTCGATCAACCTCGGCGGCGTGTACATCTCCCCGCAGGTCCTGTGGGCAGTCGGCATCGGCGCCGTGGTAGTGGCCGCCCTGACCGCATTCTTCAATTACACGCTTCCCGGACGGCAGATGCGGGCATGCTCGGCGAACCGCGACGCCGCGCGCCTGTGCGGCGTCAACGCGAAGAACATGGTTACGCTCTCGTTCATGCTCAGCGCCGCCATCGGAGCGATCGGCGGGTGCGTGGTCTGCCCGATCACCTATGTCCAGTACGACAGCGGCACGCCGCTGGCCATCAAGGGGTTCACCGTCGCCATACTGGGCGGACTCGGCAACAGCACCGCCGCCGTCGGAGCGGGGATGCTGCTGGGAATCCTGGAATCCTTCAGCATCTGGGTCCTGCCCGCCGCGTACAAGGAGGCGGTCTCCATTTTCCTCCTGCTCATCATCCTGTTCGTACGTCCGAGCGGCCTGTTCGGCAGCGTCGAGGCGTCGAAGCTCAAGGAATTCTGATGAGAGCCAGGTACATTCCGGTAGTCGCCTTCACGACGCTCATCGTCGCGATCCAGCTGGCGACGCATTTCACGGATACCGGCTACCACCTGACGCAGCTCACCATGACCGCCTACTATTCGCTGCTGGTCGTCGGCCTCTGCATGCTGACCGGGTATGCCGGCCAGATCTCGATCGGGCACGCGGGATTTTTCGCCATCGGCGGGTACTTTTCGGCTTACCTGACGACGCACAACCTGTTGTCCCAACAGGAAACAGCCTTCGTCTCCATGATGAAGAAGGCGGGATTGCTCGCCGTCCGCCCCGACCTGTACGGAGGGGAGATCCTTAACGTCCACCCGTGGGCTGCCTGCCTTGCGGCGATCCTGGCGGCCGTCGTGATCGCCTACCTCGTCGGAGGTCCCGTCCTGAAGCTGAAAGGCCATTACCTCGCGATGGCGACGCTGGGATTCGGGGTCATCATCTACCGGATTGCGCTGGGGACGGAATTCCTGGGAGCGGCGGACGGAATCTCCGATGTCCCGGGATTTCCCATCGTATCCGGCGTTGATATCGCCGGCAAGGCGTCGTTGAGGGTCGTGAATTATTACGCGGCGTGGGGGCTTGTGATCGCGGGAATGGTCGTCCTTCTCAACCTGATCCATTCACGTGTTGGCAGGGCGCTCGCCTCGATCCACGGCGCCGAGGATGCGGCGGAGGCCATGGGGATCCCGGCCGCCCGCTACAAGCTGCACACGTTCGTGCTCAGCGCGGTGTTCGCTTCAGTTGCCGGAGTCTTCCTCACCCATTACAACGGAGGAATCGGGCCGTCGGAAGCCTCGGTCATGAAGTCGGTGCGGTACGTCGCAATCGTCGCCATCGGCGGCATGGCGAACCTGTGGGGCGCACTGTCGATGAGCCTCGTGCTGAACTACCTGTCCCTCAGGGGCTATTTCGGGACCTACGACGACGCCGTCTTCGGTGGAATCCTGATCCTGATCATGCTCTTCGCGCCGGACGGGCTGCTGCGGAGGCACCTGTTGGCGGACCTGAAGCGTATGGTTTCCGGCGGCGCGGAAGGGGAGGCCCCGTGACCCTGCTTTCCGTCCGCAGCGTCAGCAAGCGATTCGGCGGCCTGCAGGCAGTGGGAGACGTCACATTCGATGTCGCCGCTGGATCTATCAAGGCGCTCATCGGCCCGAACGGCGCAGGCAAGACGACGCTGTTCAACCTTATTTCGGGAATCTTGCCTCCCGACGGGGGGGAAATCGTCTTCGACGGGACGGCGGTCCATGGGAAGCAGCCGTTCGAGATCGCGTCGCTCGGGATGGCGCGCACGTTTCAGCACATCAGGCTCTTTCCGAAGATGACGGTGCTGGAGAACGTCATGGTCGGCCGGCACGTACACAGCCGGGCGGGGTTTTTCGCCGGGATGATGAGCCTGCCGTACACCTGGGCGGAAGAGCGGCAAATCCGGGAGAAAAGCCGCGAGATTCTTGAGTTGCTGGGCATCGCAAGCATCGCGCAAACGGAAGCCACGAGCCTCGCCTACGGGCAGCAGCGCGTCGTGGAACTCGGAAGGGCGCTCGCCTGCGAGCCGCGGCTCCTCCTGCTCGACGAGCCGGCGGCCGGGTTGAACATGCGGGAAACTAACGACATGGGCAACCTGATCTCCCGCATCCGGGATATGGGGATCACCGTCCTGCTCGTGGAGCACGACATGTCTCTCGTCATGAAGATCTCCGACGAGGTCGTGGTGCTCTGCTACGGGGAGAAGATCGCCGACGACAAGCCCCTGGCCATCCAGAAGAACCGCGAGGTGATCCGGGTGTACCTTGGGGAAGCGCAGTGAGGCCCGCATGCTGAGGCTAAAGAACGTCGAATCGGGCTACGGCCGGCTCAAGGTCTTGAGGAAAATCACGATGCACGTCGGGGCCGGCGAGATCGTGACGATCATCGGCGCGAACGGCGCGGGAAAAAGCACGCTGCTGCGGACGATCTCGGGGCTGCTGCGGGCGCGCTCCGGGGAAATCCTTTTCGACAAGCAGGAGATCGGAAAATTTCCCGCGGAAAAGATCGTCTTCCTCGGTTGTTCGCTGGTGCCGGAGGGAAGGCAGCTGTTCGCCCCGATGACCGTCCGCGAGAACATACAGCTGGGCGCCTACCCGCAATTGCGGAAGAAACGGGGGGCGGCGGTACGCGAAGACACGGAACGCGTATTCGGGATCTTCCCCCGCCTCAAGGAGCGCGAGGGGCAGCTTGCGGGCACTCTCTCCGGGGGAGAGCAGCAGATGCTCGCCATAGCCAGGGCGCTCATGGCGCGCCCGAAGCTCATCATGATGGACGAGCCCTCCATGGGGCTTGCGCCGATGGTCATGAAGGACATCTTCTCGGTGGTCACCAAGCTTCGCGATGCGGGGAACACGGTCCTGCTCGTCGAACAGAACGCAAAGGCCGCGCTCGCGATCGCCGACCGCGGATACGTCCTCGAAACCGGAAGGATCATCATGGAGGGGACGGCCGGGAACCTTCTCTCGAACAGGGACGTGCAGCGCGCCTATCTCGGCCGGGACCTCGACGCGGAAGGCAGAATGTAGTGGGATCGGAGGGCGGAATGCTCTGGGAGCCCGCGCAGGAGCGGATGGATCGTGAGGAGCTTTCCCAGCTTCAGCTGGAGAGGCTCGAGTCGACGCTGAACCGGGTATACAGGAACGTTCCGTTCTACCGGAAAAAGTTCGACGAGCTCGGTATCGTCCCGGAGGACTTCGGGTCGCTGTCCGACCTTTCCCGGCTTCCTTTTACGACCAAGGACGACCTGCGGGGTAATTACCCGTACGGCCTCTTCGCGGTGCCGCTCAGGGAAGTCGTCCGGATCCACGCGTCTTCGGGCACTACGGGCATGTCCACGGTGGTCGGCTACAGCCGCAACGACATCCGGACGTGGAGCAACCTCGTGGCGCGTATCCTTTCCGCCGGCGGTGTGACGAAGGACGACGTCGTGCAGATCTCCTTCGGGTACGGACTGTTCACAGGCGGGTTCGGCCTGCACTACGGCGCGGAGCGGATCGGGTCGTCGGTGATCCCGGCTTCGAGCGGCAACACCGCCCGCCAGATAAAGATCATGATGGACTTCAAGACCACGGTGTTGGTCGGGACGCCCTCTTATGCGATGCTGGTGGCCGAGACCGTGCGGGACATGGGGATCGCCCCGTCGTCCCTTTCGCTCAAGTACGGCCTCTTCGGCGCGGAGCCGTGGTCGGAACGGATGCGGCAGGAGATCCAGGACCTTTTGGGGATCGTCGCCACGGACAACTACGGTTTATCGGAGGTTATCGGGCCGGGGGTATCGGGGGAATGTCTCGAACGCAACGGGCTGCACATCAACGAGGACCATTTCATGGTGGAGGTGATCGACCCGGTGACGCTCCAGCCGGCGCCGGACGGGGAGCAGGGAGAGCTCGTCATCACGACGCTCACAAAGGAAGCGTTTCCCATGATCCGGTACCGGACGCGGGACCTGACCCGCTTGTTGCCGGGGGATTGCCCCTGCGGACGAACCGGCAGGAGGATGAGCCGCGTGACGGGACGCACCGACGACATGCTGATCATCAAGGGGGTGAACGTCTTCCCGTCCCAGATAGAAACGGTGCTCTTCGAGATCGAAGGCACGGAACCGCACTACCAGATCGTGATCGACCGCAAGGGGGCGATGGACGAGGTGACCGTGCTCGTCGAGGCGGCGGAGTCGATCTTCTTCGACCAGATGCGTAGGCAAAGCGTCATGGTGGAGACGATCCGGAAACGGCTGGCACAGGAGCTGGGGATCGGCGTGGAGGTGAAGCTCGTCGAGCGGAAGACGCTCCAGCGGTTCGAAGGGAAGGCGAAGCGGGTATTGGACAACCGGAAGCTGTAACGGGCCGAACGGTCCGTTGCCGATTCCATTCGGGGGGAACGAACATGAGCACAGGGACCCTTTATGTAGTCGCGACGCCGCTCGGGAACCTTGAGGACATCACGCTGCGCGCGATCCGCGTCCTCAAGGAGGCCTCCGTCATCGCGTGCGAGGACACCCGCCGGACGGTGAAGCTCCTAAACCGATACGAGATCCGCACACCGATGTTCATTTTCCACGACTACAACAAGCTTCGGGCAGGGGCGGTTCTGATGCGGCGGTTGAAGGAAGGGGAGAGCGTGGCGCTCGTTTCCGACGCCGGGACGCCGGCGATCTCCGATCCTGGTTACGAGCTGGTGCGCGAGGCGATAGCCGCCGACGTGCCGATCGAGATGGTGCCGGGACCGTCGGCGCTGGTCTCGGCTCTCGTGGTGTCAGGACTTCCGACCGACCATTTCGCCTTCGAGGGTTTCCTCCCGAAC
>JACRCO010000038.1 GCA_016218975.1 Deltaproteobacteria bacterium | reverse complement strand
TCTGCGAAATCTCCCGGATCATCGACCACATGGTGTGCATAGGCACGAACATGGTCGACCTCGGGGCGCTCACGAACTTCTGGTATTTCTGGAAGCCGCGCGAAGAGGCCTACATGAAGCTGATCGAGCCGCTGACGGGCACGCGGTTAACGACCGGGTACACCCGGATCGGCGGCATGCAATGGGACCTGCCGGAAGGGTGGGTGGAGACCTGCCGGAACGTCTGCAAGAACTCCTTCCTGCCTGCGATCAAGGACGTGAACGCCCTGCTCACGAAGAACCGGATCTTCATCGACAGGACCATGGGCGTGGGCCCGATCTCGAAGAAGGACGCGGTCGCCATGGGCTTCACGGGGCCGTGCCTGCGGGCGGCGGGGGTCCCCCTCGACCTGCGGAAGGACCAGCCTTACCTGGTCTACGACCGGTTCGATTTCGACATCCCCATCGGGGAGCAAGGCGATACCTGCGACCGGTACATGGTGCGGATGGAGGAGATGCGCCAGTCGGTGCGGATCATAGAGCAGGCGCTCGACCAGCTCCCGGGCGGACCGATCAACGTCGACGACACCCGCTACCTGCTGCCCGACAAGACGCTGGTCTACACGACGATCGAAGGGCTGATGCAGCACTTCAAGAACATCTTCGAGGGGATACAGGTCCCCGCCGGCGAGGTCTATTCCGCCACCGAGGCGGCCAACGGCGAGCTGGGGTATTACATCGTGAGCAAGGGCGGCGGCGGGCCTTACAAGATAAAGGTCCGGCCCCCCTGCTTCAACATGTTCCAGGGGATGCCGCTTCTGTGCGAGGGGCAGATGCTCGCCGACCTTATCGCGGTACTCGGAAGCGTCAACATCATCGCGGGGGAGCTCGACCGGTGAGCGTGGTCTTCTCCGAAAACGGACGCAGGGAATTCGAGGCCCTCCTGGCGCGGTATCCGGACAAGGAGGCGGCGATCCTGCCGACCCTCCACATCGCCCAGCGTGAGTTCGGGCACGTCTCGGACGAGGCGGTCGTCTACGTGGCCGGTCTCCTGGGATTCACCCCGGCGCGGATCGAAGGCGTGGCGACTTTTTACACGATGTACAACCGGAAGCCGGTCGGAAAGTACCACGTGCAGATCTGCCGCAACATCTCCTGCTCCCTCCTGGGAGCGGAGCACCTGATCGGGCACTTGTCGAAGAAGCTGGGGGTTAAACCCGGGGAGACGACGCCGGACGGGAAGTTCACCCTCTCCACGGCGGAGTGCCTGGGAAGCTGCGGGACGGCCCCCGTGATGCAGGTAAACGACGACTACCACGAGAACCTGACCGAGGAGAAGATCGACGCCCTCCTCGACCGGCTCCCGTGACCTTGGCGCAGAGCGGATGACTATGGAAACGGTCCTTTCCACCCATTGGGCGAACGAGCGTTACCGCCACGTGGACACCTACGTGGAACTGGGCGGGTACCAGGCGCTCCGCAAGGCGCTCGGAATGGAAAAGCAGCAGATCGTCGACGAGGTGAAGAAGGCGAACCTGCGGGGCCGAGGCGGCGCGGGTTTCCCTGCGGGCGTCAAGTGGGGGTTCCTCCCGAAGGACATGTCCCGCCCGCGGGTGCTGGTGATCAACGCGGACGAAGGGGAGCCGGGCACTTTCAAGGACCGGGAGATCATGCGCAGGACGCCGCACCAGCTCCTGGAGGGGATCGCAATCGCTTCGTACGCGATGACGATCCACATGAGCTACATCTACATCCGCGGCGAGTTCGTCCGCGAGGCGAAGGTCCTCGAGGAAGCTATCGCCGAAGCGTACGCCAAGGGATTCCTGGGGAAAAACATCCTGGGCTCGGGATTCGACATCGACGTCACCGTTCACCGGGGCGCGGGCGCCTACATATGCGGCGAGGAAACCTCCCTCATCAACTCCCTCGAAGGGAAGCGCGGCTGGCCGCGGATCAAGCCTCCCTTCCCGGCGTCCGTCGGCGCGTTCGGCCTCCCCACGATCGTCAACAACGTCGAGACGATCGCCGATGTGCCGTGGATCGTCACCAACGGCGGGGAAAAGTTCGCCGCCCTGGGGGTGGAGAAGAACGGCGGTACGCGCCTTATCGGGGTTTCCGGCGCCGTGAACCGGCCCGGGGTATACGAGCTTTCTGCCGGGGTGAACCTGAAGGACGTCATTTACGTCCACGCCGGCGGGATCAAGGACGGGAAGGAACTGAAGGCGGTGATCCCCGGCGGCTCCTCCACCCCGGTTCTGCGCCCCGACGAAATCGACGTGACGTTCGACATCGAGTCGATGGCGAAGATCGGAACGATGGCGGGATCGGGCGGGGTCATCGTGATTCCCGAGGGAACATGCATGGTCCGCGCCCTCATGGTTCTCGAGAACTTCTACGCGCACGAGTCGTGCGGGCAGTGCACGCCGTGCCGCGAGGGGAC
This sequence comes from Deltaproteobacteria bacterium, assembly GCA_016218975.1. Taxonomy (NCBI): domain Bacteria; kingdom Pseudomonadati; phylum Myxococcota; class Myxococcia; species Deltaproteobacteria bacterium. Next base: position 13,317 of record JACRCO010000038.1, on the reverse strand, counting down.
CGGCTGGCTGGCGAAGATCATGAGAAGGATCGAGAACGGGCAGGGGCGCGAGGGGGACATCGAGCTGGTGCTCGACCTCTGCGACAACATGATGGGCAGGACGATCTGCCCCCTTGCCGACGCGGCGGCGATGCCTGCCCAGTCGTTCATCTGGAAGTTCCGCGAGGAGTTCGAGCGGCACATCAAGGAAAAGAAATGCCCGTACGGGAATAAATTTTAGCGTGTAAAGGGACCCATGCCGACGTTCACCATAAACGGGATTTCTGCAACCGTTCCGGACGGGACGACGATCCTTGCCGCCGCTATCCGGATCGGGGTCGAGATTCCCCACTACTGCTACCATCCGAAGCTCTCCATCGCCGGGAACTGCCGGATGTGCCTCGTGGAAGTGGAGAAGTTCCCGAAACTGCAGATCGCCTGCAACACCGTGGTGACCGAGGGGATGGTGGTCCGGACGGACACGGAGAAGATCCGCAAAGCGGTGACCGGCGTTCTCGAGCTGATGCTGATCCACCACCCGGTCGACTGCCCCATCTGCGACCAGGCGGGGGAGTGCGGTCTCCAGAACTATTACATGAAATACGGGCTCCACAAGAGCCGGTACGATCTCGAGGACAAGGTCCGCAAGAAGAAGGTGCAGGACATCGGCGGCATGATCGTCCTGGACGCCGAGCGGTGCATCCTTTGCTCCCGCTGCATCCGGTTCCTGCGGGAAGTGTCGAAAACGTGCGAGATGGAGTTCTTCCAGCGGGGGGATCACTCCGAGATCTCCATATTCCCCGGGCGGAAACTGGACAACTACTACACCGGGAACCTGGCCGACATCTGCCCCGTGGGAGCGCTGACGAACAAGGACTTCCGTTTCAAGTGCCGGGTGTGGTTCCTTTCCTCCTTCGATTCCGTCTGCACCGGATGCGCGAACGGCTGCAACGTCCTTGCGGACTTCAAGGGCGACATCCTGTACCGGCTGAAGCCCCGCCGCAACGACGCGGTCAACCAGACCTGGATGTGCGACTTCGGCCGGCTCGAATACAGGAAAGCGAACGAGGCGAGGCTGCTCGTCCCCGTCCTCCGGGAGAACGGGAAGGCTGCCGCCGCCGCATGGGAAGGGGTACTCTCCACGACGGCCTTGAGGCTCCGCGATATAGCCGATAACGAAGGGCCGGATGCGGTGGCGGTCATCGCCTCTCCCCGGTCCTCCAACGAGGAGCTGTTCCTTGCGAAGAAGCTGGCGGCCGAGGTCCTGAAGACGGAGAACATAGGGTTTACCTCGCGTACGCCGGGCGACCGCACCTCCGACGATTTCCTCATCAAGGGGGACAAGAACCCCAACTCGACGGGGGCACAGCTCCTCGGTATCACCGAAGAGGGCTTCGGCCGCGTCGTCAAGGCGATCTCGGACCGCAAGATCCGGGCGCTCCTTGTTTTCGGGAGCGAACTTTCCGATTTCCCGGACTCGCAAGTCGAGGCGCTCCTTTCGAACGTACCGTTCGTCGCCCAGGTCGGAACGAACGAGGGAGTCGTCTCCCGCGTGGCGAACGCGGTCCTTCCGTCGGCCTCCTTCGCCGAGCGGGGCGGAACGTTCACCAACTTCACGGGCCGTGTGCAGCGGTTCAGCCAGGGTTTCCCGCCCAGGGGAAAGGCGATGAACGAGATTGAGATCCTCGCCGGGCTTGCGAACCGGATGGGCGCGGACTGGAAATTCGACGGCGAGGCCTCCGTGTTCCGGGCGCTGGCGGCTTCGTCGGCGCCGTTTGCGGGAATGAGCTACGAATCCCTCGGTTCCGAGGGACAGGTCGTTGCGGAAGGGCGTAAATGAATCCCCAGCTCTTCGACATCGCGGTGGCTGTCGGACGGGTGTCCGTCTTCTTCGCATTCGTCCTGGGGCTCGTCGTGGTCATGACGTGGGTGGAACGGAAAGGGGCCGCCTACATGCAGGACCGGCGGGGCCCCAACCGTGCGCGCATCCTCGGCGTCACGCTTTTCGGCATGTTCCATCCCCTTGCCGACGCGCTGAAGTTCCTGTTCAAGGAAGACTTCATACCGGACACGTCGAACCGGCTCTTCTACCAGATAGCGCCGATGTTCGCCCTTGCCCCGGCGATCCTGACGATGGCGGTCGTCCCGTTCGGCCCTCCCGTTACGATCGGCGGAAAGCAGATAGCGCTCCAGATAGCCGACCTGAACGTGGGAATCCTCTACCTGTTCGCGATCTCCGGGCTGGGAGTCTACGGCATCGTACTCGGCGGCTGGGCCTCCAACAGCAAGTACCCGCTCCTCGGGGGGTTGCGCTCCGCGTCGCAGATGCTCTCTTACGAAGTGTCCATCGGTCTCTCCATCATGGGGATCCTCATGGTGTTCCAGTCCGTCCAGCTCTCCGAGATCGCGCGCGGGCAGGGGGAGCTCCTCTTCGGGATAGTGCCGAAGTGGGGGGTCTTCGTCCAGCCTCTCGGGTTCATCCTGTTCATCACCGCCATGTACGCGGAAGCGAACCGGACTCCGTTCGACCTTCCCGAAGGGGAGTCGGAGCTCGTCGCCGGCTACCACACCGAGTACGGCTCCTTCAAGTTTTCCATGTTCATGATGGCGGAGTACATCCACCTGGTCGTGGGCTCGGCGGTCGTCGCGACGCTCTTCTTCGGCGGCTGGCAGGTTCCGTACCTCGCGGACACCGGCTTCGTCTTCCCCGGCGGCGCTTCCTTCGCGTTGCCGGCCGCGGCCGTGCTGGTCTTAAGGATCGCGGCGTTCGTGGCGAAGACGTTCTTCTTCTGCTGGCTCTTCGTGTGGGTCCGGTGGACGATCCCCCGGTTCCGGTACGACCAGGTGATGCGCCTGGGATGGAAAGTGATGCTCCCGCTTTCGCTGCTGAACATCTTCGTGACGGGGCTGGTGCTGCTCCTGATCGATAAAGGCGGTTTCTAAAGAGAACATGACGATCGGCGTGAAAAAAGTGGCGCGGCCCGAGAAGATGTCCTTCGGGGAGAGCCTCTACCTGCTCGAGATCGTGAAGGGCCTTGCGGTGACGATGGGGCATTTCCTGCACAACGCCGCGCACAACAAGGAGATCCCTACGATCGAGTACCCCGAGGTGCGCAGGGCGATGCCGCCGAGGTTCCGGGGATGCCACCGGCTGATGAAGCGGCCCAACGGGGCGCCGCGCTGCGTCGCCTGCTACATGTGCGCGACCGCCTGCCCGGCGAAGTGCATCACCATCGTTGCGGGAGAGTCCCCCGACCCGGGAGTGGAGAAGTACCCGGTGCGGTTCGATATCGACATGCTTCGCTGCATCTTCTGCGGCCAGTGCGTCGAGGCGTGCCCGTGCGACGCGATCCGGATGGACACCGGGTGGCATACACCGCCGGACATCACCCGGGAAAAGCTCATATTCACGGTCGACCGGCTGCTGGAGAAGTAAGGGGAGATGGAACCGATCCTGTTCATCATATTCGGGGCGATCGCCGTGGGCGGGTCGATCATGGTGGTGACGCGAAGGCACCCGATGTCCTCGGCGCTCTACCTCATCCTGACGCTGTTCGCCGTGGCGGCGCTATTCGTCCTGCGGCAGGCCCACTTCCTGGCGGCGATCCAGGTCATCGTGTATGCCGGGGCGGTGGTGGTCCTGTTCATCTTCGTCATCATGCTGATAAACGTCCCGGAGAATAAACTCCCCGTGGAGCGGGTGACGGGCTTGAGATTGCTGGGGGTCGTGGCGGCCGGGCTCCTTATCCTGGAATCGGCCGTACTGGCGCGGCGGTTGGCGATTCCTTCCGGGTCGACGGCGGACGCCGGTTCCGTCCAGGCGGTGGGAAGGGCGTTGTTCACCGACTACCTGCTCGCATTCGAGATCACCTCGGTGCTGCTGCTGGCGGCAGTGATCGGGGCGATAGCGCTTGCGAAGAAGAAAATATGAGAGTCATGCGGGAAGCCATGAAAACGTGCGCACGGGAGATATCGGGATGATGGATCCGGCCGCGTACCTGCTGCTCTCCGGGATCCTGTTCGGGATCGGCGTGGCCGGCGTGGTGGCGCGCAAGAACGCGCTCATCATACTGATGAGCGTCGAAATCATGCTGAACGCCGTCAACGTGGCGTTCATCGCCGTCGGATCGCACCTGGGCGATCCCACCGGCTCGATCTTCGCGTTCATGGTCATGACCGTGGCCGCCGCCGAGGCGGCGGTGGGGCTCGCGATCCTCATCGCGATTTACAGGCTGAAGGAAACGATCGACGTCACGGAACTGAGCGTGCTGAAATGGTGAACGGCATCCTCGATTATATCTGGCTGGTCCCGGCCTTCCCCCTCCTGGGGGTCATCCTGAACGGGGCGATCGCGCTGTTCAGCGAAAGACCGCTCCTCCTTGCCGAGGCTGCGCATGATGTAGAGTCCCACGGGCATGGCCATGGCGATTCCCACGGAGGCCATCACGCCCCGCCCGCGTACCGGAAGCTGGTCGGCTTCATCGGCCCGGCTGTGGTGGGAGCGGCCTTCGTCGTGTCGCTCCTGTCGGTCATCGAGCTCGCCGCGCGGGCCCCGCACGACCGTACCTTCATCCAGGTCCTCTTCCCGTGGATCCAGGCGGGAGGATTCAACGCCGCCGCCGCCCTTCAGCTCGATCCCCTTTCCTCGGTGATGATCCTCGTGGTCACCGGCGTGGGCTTTCTCATACATGTCTACTCCGTCGGATACATGTCCCACGAGAAGGCGTTTGCGCGCTACTTCGTCTACCTGAACCTTTTCACCTTCGCGATGCTCACCCTCGTGCTCGGCAGCAACTACCTCGTCATGTTCGTCGGATGGGAAGGGGTGGGCCTCTGCTCGTACCTGTTGATCGGCTACTGGTACGAGAAGAAGAGCGCATCCGACGCGGGGAAAAAGGCGTTCATCGTGAACAGGGTGGGCGACTTCGGGTTCATGCTGGGCATGTTCCTCATCTTCTGGACGTTCGGCACGATAAATTACACCGAGGTCTTCGAGAAGATCCCGGCCCTTTCGGCCAGCGGGGTCCTGACGACGGAGATCGCGACGGCGATCACGCTCCTGCTCTTCGTAGGCGCCACCGGCAAGTCGGCGCAGATCCCTCTCTACACCTGGCTTCCCGACGCAATGGAGGGCCCCACGCCCGTATCCGCCCTCATCCACGCGGCGACCATGGTCACGGCCGGCGTCTACATGGTGGCGCGCTCCAACGCGCTCTACCTGCTTTCGCCCTTCTCGATGGGGGTGGTGGCGGTGGTGGGGGCGGCGACGGCCATCTTCTCCGCGACGATCGGCATCACGCAGAATGACATCAAGCGGGTGCTCGCCTACTCGACCGTCTCACAACTCGGGTACATGTTCCTCGCGTGCGGCGTGGGTGCTTTCACGGCGGGGATCTTCCACCTCATGACGCACGCCTTCTTCAAGGCGCTCCTCTTCCTGGGGTCGGGCTCGGTGATCCACGCCCTGTCGGGCGAGCAGGACATGCGGAAGATGGGGAGCCTGAAAAAACATCTTCCGATCACCTTCACTACGATGTTCATCGCTACGCTCGCGATCGCGGGAATCCCGGGGCTGTCCGGCTTCTTCTCGAAGGACGAAATCCTCTGGAAGGCGTACTCCTCCGGGCACGGGCACGTGGCGCTGTGGGCCGTCGCCGCGCTCGCGGCGGGCGTCACCGCATTCTACATGTTCCGCCTGGTGTTCATGACCTTCTTCGGCGAATCGCGGATGGATCCTCATGTGGAAAAGCACGTCCACGAATCCCCCTGGTCGATGACGGTGCCGTTGATGCTGCTGGCCGTCCTTTCGGTCGTCGGCGGGTGGATCGGCATCCCGGAGGTGCTGAAAGGGCACAACCACTTCGAGCACTGGCTGGCGCCGGTCTTTTCCCACGGAGCTTCGGCCGGACACGGGGCGGCGCACCATCCGGTCACGCTGGAGCTCGGGCTGATGGCCGGCTCTGTGGCGGTGGCATTGTGCGGGATCGGGCTGGCGTATTTCCTCTACCGTGTGCGTACTGACAAACCCGGGAAGATTGCGGAGGCCGTCCCCGGGCTCTACAAGGCGGTCTATAACAAGTATTTCGTGGACGAGATCTACGATTTCCTCATTGTCCGCAGGATCGTGAACGGCTCGATCGTGCTGTGGGAGGCGTTCGATGCCGCCTTCATCGACGGCATGGTCAACGGGATCGCTTCTGCGGTGCGCGGTATCGGCGACGGCTTAAGGCGGGTCCAGACCGGAGTTGTGGGGAGCTACGCCTTCTCGCTGCTCCTCGGCGCGGTCCTCATCGTCGGTTACATTCTCACAAGGTAGGGCGGGAAGGAAAGGGCGGGGCGGGAGCAAAAAGAGACACATGGAAAAATTGATGCCGAACATATTGACGGTGCTGATCTTCCTCCCGCTGGCCGGGGCGCTGCTGCTCTTCTTCCTGCCGCGGGAGAACGCCCGCCTGATCCGGAGCGTCACCCTTCTCGTGACGATAGTGGAGTTCCTCCTCTCGCTGCCGGTGGTCCTTGGCTTCGACGGCGGAACGGCGGCGATGCAGTTTGTCCAGCGGTATCCCTGGATCCCCGGCTACGGGATCGAGTACCACGTGGGCATCGACGGGATCTCCCTGTGGCTGGTGATTCTCACCACCTTCCTGATGCCCATCGCGGTCCTCTCCACCTACGAAGCGGTGGAGAAGCACGTGAAGGAATTCATGATCTTCATGCTGATCCTGGAAGTCGGGATGGTGGGGGTGTTCCTGGCGGTCGACCTGTTCCTCTTCTACATCTTCTGGGAACTGGTCCTCATACCGATGTACTTCCTCATCGGCGTGTGGGGGAGCGAGCGGCGCATCTATTCGGCGATAAAGTTCTTCATATACACTTTCGCCGGCTCCGTGCTGATGCTCGTCGCGATCATCGCGCTCTATTTCCACCACCACGCGGTGACCGGCGTCTACACCACGAACCTTCTCAGCATGTACGAGCTCGTCATCCCGGTGAAACTCCAGTTCTGGATGTTTTCCGCTTTCGCGCTGGCGTTCGCCTTCAAGGTCCCGATGTTTCCATTCCACACGTGGCTTCCCGACGCCCACGTTGACGCGCCGACGGCGGGCTCGGTCATCCTGGCGGCCGTCCTCCTGAAGATGGGAACGTACGGGTTCCTGCGCTTCGCAATGCCGCTCTTCCCGGTGGCCGCGTTCGACCTGATGCCGCTGGTGCTGACGCTGGCGGTTGTCGGCATCATTTACGGCGCGCTGGTAGCCATGGTCCAGAAGGATATGAAGAAACTCGTCGCCTACTCATCGGTATCCCACCTCGGCTTCGTCATGCTCGGGCTGTTCGCCTTCAATATCCAGGGGATCGAGGGCGCCATACTCCAGATGATCAACCACGGGGTTTCCACCGGGGCCCTTTTCCTCATCGTCGGCATCATCTACGAACGCAGGCACACCCGTCTCATCGAGGAGTTCGGGGGGCTTTCCAAGGTCCTTCCCCTGTACGCCGCCGTCTTCATGGTCGTGACGCTTTCCTCGATCGGCCTGCCGGGGACCAACGGGTTCGTTGGCGAGTTCCTCATCATGGTGGGGGCGTTCAAGACGGCCAGGTGGTACGTGGTTTTCGCCGCGACGGGCGTGATACTCTCCGCGGTCTACATGCTCTGGATGTTCCAGCGGGTGATGTACGGAAAGATCACCAACGAGAAGAACCTGCGCCTCCCGGACCTGAAACCCCGTGAGATCGCCTACATGCTCCCCTTGATCGTCATGATCTTCTGGATCGGGATCTACCCCCGGACGTTCCTGCGGAAGATGGACGCATCGGTTTCGGCGGTCGTGACGAGGATCGAGACGAAACGGCAGGCGGCCCTCGTGGAACGGCCGGCGGGGGAGACCCTGCTCGCCCGCTACTTCGACGTGAAGAAATGAGGACTCGGTGCTTCAGTTTATTTGCGGGAAGGGACACTAGATGACCCCGATCGTCATGGATGCTTCCGCGATGATGCAGGGCCTCTACAGCATCCTTCCAGAGATGCTCGTCGTGGCGACGGCTCTCTTCGTTCTGTTCGTCGACCTCATACTGCCCGAGGAGAACCGGCGGATCCTGTGCGGCGTGAGCATTATCGGCGTAGCCCTTTCCCTCTTCTCGGTCTTCGCGATGGGTACGGGGAAGATAAGCGGGTTCTCCGGAGCGGTTGTCCACGACGGGCTGGGGGCCTTCTTCGAGATCGTCATACTGTCGGCATGCGCGCTGACGCTCCTCATGGCGACGGGCTACTCCGAGTGGGAGGGAACCCACAAGGGCGAGTTCTACTCGTTGATGCTGCTCTCAACTTCGGGGATGATGTTCATGGCGAAGGGGACCGACCTCATGACGGTCTTCCTGGGCCTGGAGACGCTTTCCATTCCGATCTACGTCCTGGTCGGGTTCCACCGGCACCGTATGTCCTCGCTCGAAGGGGCGCTGAAATACTTCCTCCTTGGGGCGTTCGCCTCCGGGTTCCTTCTCTACGGGATCGCGCTGATGTACTCCGTGGCGGGCACCACGAAGATCCCGCAGCTCGCGTCGATTCTCTACGACGCGCGGATCGCGGCGAACCCGGTCTTCCTGGCGGGTGTCGGCCTCCTGCTGGTCGGCTTCGCCTTCAAGGTGTCGCTGGTGCCGTTCCACATGTGGACCCCGGACGCATACGAAGGGGCGCCCACGGTGGTCACGGCCTTCATGTCCGCCGCGGTCAAGGCGGCGGCGTTCGCCGCGCTGATCCGCGTCCTGCTGCTGACGTCCGGGGGACTGCAGCCGGTCCTGTGGAAGGTCCTCTGGGTCCTCTCCGTGCTGACGATGACGGTAGGGAACCTCTCGGCGCTCGTGCAGAACAACGTGAAGCGGATGTTGGCCTACTCCTCGATCGCGCACGCGGGATACATACTCGTCGGGATGGTCTCGGGCGACGTGCTGGGCGGGCAGGCTTCCCTCTTCTACCTGCTGGTGTACGCCTTCATGAATATCGGCGCCTTCGGCGTGGTGATGCTCATCGCGCAGAAGGAGGACGAGGGGTACGACATCTCCAACCTTGCCGGAATTGGGTTCAAGTACCCGGCGCTCGCGGGGCTTCTCACCCTGTTCCTCGTGTCGCTGGGCGGCATCCCTCCGACTGCCGGCTTCGTCGGGAAGTTCTACCTCTTCAGCGCCGCGATAAAGAACGGTTACATCTGGCTGGCCGTCATCGGCGTGCTGAACAGCGCCGCTTCCATTTATTACTACCTGCGGCTGGTCGTCTACATGTACTTCATGCCCGCGAACGGGGAGGTGCCTCAGCCCCGTCCTCCGCGGATCGCCTTCTCGCTCGCCCTCTGCGCTTCCGCAGTGATGGTTCTCCTGCTCGGGATCCTCCCGCACTCGGTGCTGGAGTTCGCCGAGCGCTCCGTCCTCTCCCTTCTGATGTGATCCGCGATCGGGCGCCCAAGCGGGCTCAGGCGCTCTTCCTTTTTCCGTTGACGGCGCGAAATACGGCGTCGTTCAGAGTATCCAGCGTGTAGGGCTTCGTTACGATTCCGGTAAATCCGTACCGGTCAGGCTCCGACAGGATCGGGTCGTTCGAGTAGCCGCTTGAAACGATCGCCACGACGCCGGGATCGATGTTCCTCAGGATCCGGATCGTCTCCTTGCCTCCCATGCCGCCGGGCACCGTCAGGTCCATGATCACGGCGTCGAAGGGTCCCCCCGCCGCCATCGATTTCCTGTAAAGCTCGATCGCTTCCACACCGTCCCGGGCGCAGGTCACGTCGTATCCCAGATGGGACAGCATGTCCGTCGCCACCATCCGGATGAATTCCTCGTCGTCCATCACAAGAATGTGCCCGGTTCCGGCCGGAGAAGGCGCCGGGGCGGGATCGGCCTCCTCCGGTTTTTTTTCCGAAGCCGGCAGGTAGAGATGGAACGTGGTCCCCGAGCCGGGCCCCGAGTCCACTTCGACCTGGCCGTCATGACGCCTGACGATCGAATAGACGGTCGCGAGCCCCAGCCCGCTTCCGTGCTCTTTGGTGGTGAAGTAGGGATCGAAAATCCTGGAAAGGTTCTCCGGCGGGATGCCGTGGCCTTCATCCCGGATTGATACCTTGACGATATTTCCATGGAGGCCTGCGCTGTTCAATGCCGGGTCCGCATGGACATTTTGCGCGGTTATCCGGATGACCCCCCCGTCAGGCATCGCCTGCACCGCATTGATGACAAGGTTGTTTATCGCCTGGCTCATCTGCCCTTCGTCGACGTCGACCGGTTGAAGGTCTTCGGCGAAATGGAACTTGCAGAGGACGTTCGAACCTCGTGTGACGAAGACAGCCGATTGCCGGATCAATTCGACGATCGAGGCGGTTTTCCTGACGGGCGCTCCTCCCTTGGAAAACGTCAACAGTTGCCGGGTCAGATCCCTTGCCCGCAGGGAGGCTTTTTCGATTTCCGCCAGCCGGTCGAAGGAGGAATCGTCCCGCCGGGCCTTTGCCAGGGAGAGGTTCCCGAGGATCGCCGAAAGCAGATTGTTGAAATCGTGCGCGATCCCCCCGGCGAGAACGCCGATCGATTCCAGTTTCTGGGCATTCTGCAATTTCTCCTCGATCTTTTTCCGCTCCGTGTTGTCGCGGAAGACCAGGACCCCTCCGATTACGTTACCATCCAGGCTCCGGATCGGCGCATAACTCGAGGAAACGAGGTGTTCCGATCCGTCCCGGGATACGAGCAACAGGTTGTCACGGACTACATGACAGCTTCCCCGGGGAGAGGAATCCCCGAGCGGATCGATCTCTTTACGGGAGCCCGTTGCGTCAATGGTGCTCAAGACTTCCGGAAGCGGTTTCCCTGCAGCCTCGATTTGCGTCCATCCCAGCAGATCCTCCGCCAACTTGTTTATCAGCACTACGTTTCCGTCCGTATCGGTGCTGACGACGCCGTCCCCTATGCTCAGGAGGGTGACGGACAGCAGCTCCTTTTCGCTTGCGAGGCAATCCTCGGTGCTTTTGTGGTTGGCGATCTCCTCATGCAGGGATTCGTTCGCCGTCTTCAGCTCGCGGAATTTCTGCATCAGGGAGGCCGTCATGACCTTGAAATTTTCGACAAGGGAATGTATCTCGGACAGGGCCGAACCGGGCCAATCGATGGTCTGCTGCGAAGCGATCCGTGACGGGAGGCCGGTGGTGACACTCTTCAATCGCTCTATGGGATGGACCAGCCGGCGGCTCATGTACGCCGAAAAGAATATGGATATGAAGATGATCGCCAGCATGAAGGAAAAACTGTCGATATAGGTAGTTTCGAAGAGTTCCTTCTGGTAAGGGGCTATGGGAATGGCGAGAACGACTTTCCATGGAATGTCTTTTCCTACGGAGGAATCCATGACATAGAATGATTTTTTCCAGCGGTCGAACGCCGACTTTGCCGCATTGACCGGAGGCATCCATTTGTAGATGCCGGAATGCAGCGGCTGCACCTCGCCGTTGCTTCGCCAATCCCATGTCTGCATGGGGGCGATGGATTCCTTGGTGGTGGCGACGACCTTGCCGTTTTCATCCAATAGCGTCGCCTGGACCCCCCATGCGGCCATGATTCTCTCCAGCTCGCCTTTCAGGTGGTTCAGATCGACGGCCCCGATGGCGAAACCGTTGAATCGGCCGCGTTCGACGATCGGGACGCTCAGTGTGACGATAGGCTGAAATACCCCGCCCCGACCAATGAAGACTTCCGACATCACCGGCCGGAGAGTGTTTTTCAATTTCCGATAGTATTGCCTGTCGGAGAAATCGAGCCCTAACGTGGATTCGCCTTTTTCATTTTTCTCCGGATAAAAGGCGACGGTCACCCCTTCCCTGTTTGCGACGTACATGGCGTGAAAATCCGGGTATATCCCTTTGACGAAACCGGTTTTTTCCTGCAAGGCGGCTGAAGGCACGGGTCCGGCCTTGGCTGCAAAATCGGCAAGAGCAGCCACCCCGTCCATATGCCTTCGAATGAACGAATCGGTTACCTGCGCCGCTTCGACCGTGGAATTTTTAAGTTTTTGCGAAATCCTTCCCTCGATATCGTCGAACGCTTTTCTGCTGTTTATGATCATGATTACGAGGGCGGGAAGAAGGATCACGGCAAGAATCAATGAAAAAAGGGCCTGCCGGATCGGGACGGTTTTCCTTGGACCGGAAATCCCCAACCAGTCGTGTATGGGGAGGTAATCCAGGAGGATGCAGGCGATCAGGGTGTTGAAAATTCCGTTCACGCTCTGTTTCAGCAGAACAAGCAACGCCGCATGGTAGCCGGCTTTCATGAAGATGAAATACAGGAGCCAGTTCAACGGGCTGCCGATGCAAAGCCAGAAAAATCCGTCCAGCAGCACCAGATTCCTGTTTTCCCCCCGGTTCAGAAGACCGACGACCAGAATTTCGAGGGAGAAAATTACGATGCCGTAAGGATGATACCAGTGCAGGTACGTGCAGCCGCTGGCGAGGAGAGCTGCGAACACTCCCCAGGAGACGCCAAAGAATTGCAGGATGATAATCAGGAAAATGCTGCCGAAAAGAAAATCGAAGCCGAAAAACAACGATAACTTGAAGTAGTTGCCGGCAATTGCCATGGCAACCAGCAGCAACATGCTGCATGCGCGAATAATGGATTTTTTCCTTGTTTCGTCCATCGTTACATCTCTTCTTATAACAGTAGTTGGAACCAATATGATGAACGCGGATCTTTATATCGGAAGAAAGCGATCGTTTCTTGCGTTATAAGTGAAAAAAGCTCGTATTCATCAGCTTATCTCCCGGAACGGCAAGACATTTCAGGTTTTCAATGCCGGTTTCCGACAGGAAAATTTTCTTTCGTTCCTTGCCGATCGGCGAGGAATTTTTTGCGGAACGGGCATCTCAAGTCCGAAAAAAATTCGCCATTTCTTCAACCGGGAGGCTTGTCATGGGCGGGAACGGCATCAGCAGGAGAGATTTTCTGAAAGTATCGTCACTGACGTTAGCCGGAGCTTGCGCGGCTCTGAAATCATCTCCGTCATACGCGGGAATGATGGGCGGGGGCGGAGGAATGGGTGGCGGCGGAATGGGCGGCGGCTGCGGGACCGGTACGATAGATCCACCGCCGGGAAGTTCTTTCCAGGATCCGCCCGTGATGCCGAATATCAGCACGACTCCCGGCGTCGTCGAGGTTGCGGTCAACGCCAGGAAAGCGCCTGCAGGCGTTAACGGCACGACGGCGAATCTCCTCACGTACAACGGTTTTTATCCCGCCCCCACGATCCGGGCCCGGCAGGGGGATTTGCTGCGGATACGCTTCACGAATTCGCTCGACATCCCGGGGACGAAC